>JAATGA010000188.1 GCA_015654855.1 Rhodobacterales bacterium | reverse complement strand
TTGGTAATCGGTTGGCGAAACGGTGAACGATATTCCTGTGCGCATGCGCCAGACTCGCATGCCAACCCAGCAAAAGGAATCCCATACCGGACTCTTATGTCAGGCGGTAACCACTAGCATGCCGTGGTCATGCCACAAGGTATTCAGCGCTGTATCCCACCCCATCGCAGCTCCTGACCGGGAGATGCGATGGGCCTAATGTAACAGAGCCGAGACACATGAGGTGTTCAGTCCCGGCATCTGATGGATCGGGTTTAGGATGAATCGATCCTGTCGCGCATGGCGGAATGGCGGATCGGACATGGAGGTGCCCTAGCTCGGTGAAAGATTTCTGGACAGTGCCGTGCAGAGGATGTCGGATGCGCGGGTATGATCTGGAAGGAATACGACGTGTCCGACAAGACGGTGACCAATGCCCCGCCAACCGCGCTCTGGCGCCGCCCCACCGGAGACACACCCCTGATCGGGATTTGCGCACCGTCCTATAGTATGGAGCGGGTGTCTTATATGATCCCCTCGGCGCTCCATCGCTATGTCACGCTCAAGCCGCTGCCGCTGCACCGGTTTGAACGGAACGGTACCTTTCTCGCCTATACGCCCTTCTTGCTGGGGGCGCGGGTTGATCTGGTGCACACCTTCAACCAGATCCCGCTCAACCGCCGCTTCGTTGTGACGGCGGAACTCGAAATGCCGCGCTATCTTGGCGAGGCTTCTGCGGCGCAGATCCGGTTCGGGCTGTCACGGCTGGCCTCGGATCGCTGCCGCCGCATCCTCGCGTTGAGCGAAGCGACCCAAGCCTATCTGGGCCGCCGCTTTACGGATGCAGGATTTCCCGAACTTGTCGACAAGATGATGGTTTTTCGCGGCGCGGTGCATCCGGGGCCGCAGCAGGCCCGGCTGGAACCTGCTGCAGGCGGGCCGCTGCGGTTGATGTTCGTGGGTGGCGACGGGCTGCGTAAAGGGTTGGAGCCCATGGTCGATGCGGTTGCCGCCGCGCGGGCGGCGGGCATTGATGTCGTGCTGACGGTGATCGGCCGCCCGACTGCGGCGTCTTATGTCATGCCCGATATGCGGGTCGACCCAGCTCCGCTGGAACGGCGGCTGCACGAGACGCCCTGGATCACCTGGCACACCAGCCTGCCCAATTCCGAGATGCGGCGGTTGATGCTGGAACATGATATCTTCTTGCTGCCGACGCTCGATGATTCCCTCGGCTGGGTACCCGCCGAGGCGGCGCTGGCGGGGATGCCGTCGATTGTGACGAATATCTTCGCCTTGCCGGAACTGGTCATTGATGGCGAGACGGGTTGGGTTGTCGATCTGCAGTTGAATGCGGACAGGCGCTGGCGTCATCTGGGTGATGCGACGGCGGCCGCGCAATGGGATGCGGCGCAGGAAACGATCCGCGCGGGCATTTTGTCGGTGCTGATGGGCATCGCCGGGGACCGGGCGCGCGTGCGCCAGATGGGCGAGGCCGCGCGGCGCCATATCGCGGGGCTCTACGGGTTCGATGTGGCCGAGACCGCCCTGCACGGGATTTATCGGCAGGCGATGTGAGCAGGTACCTGCGCGGCGCAGCCTCAGTGCGCCGCTGCAGCCACCGCTGGCATGTCCAGAAACTGCCGGGCGAGAATTTTATTCACCGCCGGGGTTAAATGGCCATCGGGCAGGAAGGCGCGTGCGTCGGTGGGTGGCGCGGTTTCCTCGGTGGCAATATAGGCGATGCCCAGCTCCTTCAACGTCGGGCCGAGCATTTTCATCAGCGGCGCCGTGTCCGTTCCTTGCGACTGGATCAACATGATCACCGGGGTCTGGCCGTCTTCGCGGGTAATGCGATCGATCTCGCGGATCATCCGGATTAAAACCTCGGCCCAAGGCATCGGACCATCCAGCGGATGTGCCGTCACTGCTGTCTCGCGCGCATCGATTGCGTCATTGGCGAAGGCCCGGCGCAGCAGTCGCGCGAACGGTGAAGCATCAAGCGCGGGCAGCGCGAAGGCTTCGGGTGTCCATAGCATGTCCTGAGTACGGATCTGGGCGTCGAAGGCCGCCGATTTCGCCGGATCGCGGAAATCCCCGAACGAGGCGACCACCGGGTCGGTACGGGTGAGTCCACCTGCCGTGTCGGGGCGAAAGATTGGGTAGGTAAAGGGGGCGGGCTGTTCAAAAGCCCAGACCTGGTTCGAAAACGAGGCCAGCCCCGGCACATTCTTTGACAAGATGCCGAACAGTACGACATCGCCCGGGCGGCGGTGCGCACGGTCATCGAGGAAGGCAGCATAGACATAGTTCGGCGGTGCACCCGGTCCAAGGATACCAGAGCTGCGTAGTCCGGGCAACATCCCGGTGGCGGTCTCTACCATCTGGATGGTGAAGGACATGCCGTAGTTGCGGATGACAGGGCCGGTTCCGGGTGGCTCAGCCTCGAAGGCCTTACGCGCATGGTCCAATCCGTCGGGTAGCCAAGCGACCTTCAGCAGATTGCCATTGAGCCCCGGCTGGTCTTGCCATTGCGTCAGCTTGCCCGGCGTCGAACGGCCGTAGTCGAAGAAACTGCGCAACGATGCAGGTGCCTTTGTCAGAACCAGCGCCACCGCGATATCCAGCACGACCAGCGCTGCCAGAGTTGCCAAAACGATCTTCAGTTGCCGCAGCATAGCCCGCTCCTCAGAACTTCGCATAGATGAAGACCGAGGTCGCAGTGGTCGCGCCAAAGGCCAGAAGGTAGATCATCGCCGCCCAGAGGCAGGCTCGCACCGCAAGCGGCCAGCGCATGTAAAATCGCTGGTCATCCGCAGTTTCAGCGCAGAGATCCCATAGCAGCAGGAACAAAATGCCGCATAGCGCGGGTACTGGCGGCGCCGAGATCAGCCCGGCCGTGCGCAGCGGCGCGGTGAAAATGTGGGCGGTGAAGGCCGCTATCTGGTCAAAGGACGTAGCGCGGAACAGCAGCCACCCATAGCAGGTAACTTGAAAGAACAACGCGACAGTGACGATATGGCGCAGCTTTCCGACGATGCCCCCTGCCACCGGCTGGCCGGGCTTGCGCCCTTTCAGGCCCAACCGGCGTTGGATCACCTGCACCGCGCCTTGAAAGCCGCCCCAGGCGACGAAATTCCACGCCGCGCCGTGCCACAGCCCGCCAAGCAGCATTGTGATCATCAGATTGCGGTCGATGGCAGCCGAGCCGCCCCGGCTGCCACCGAGCGGGATGTACAGATAGTCGCGCAGCCAGGTCGACAGGCTGATATGCCAACGGCGCCAGAATTCCTGCGGGCTGGTGGCAAAATAGGGTTGCAGGAAGTTGTATTTCAGATCGAAACCCAGCATCCGCGCCACCCCGCGCGCGATATCGGTATAGCCCGAGAAGTCACAGTAGATCTGGATCGCGAACAGCCATGTCGCATAGATCACGTCGGCCCCACCCACAACCGAAGGGTCGGCACCGTAGATCGCCGCAACCTGAGGCGCCAGCGCATCGGCGATGACGATCTTCTTGATCAGACCGAGCAGGCACAGCACAGCCCCCCGGCCGATGTCATCCCACAGGATCGGTCGCGGTGCACGGATCTGCGCCAGCAGATCGCCCGCGCGCTGGATCGGTCCCGAAGCGAGGGTGGGAAAGAACGACGCGAACAGCGCGACATTGGCAAAGCTGCGTTCCGCCGGCAGGGTGCGGCGATATACGTCGATCGTATAGCCCACGGTCTGGAATGTATAAAACGAGATCCCGAGCGGGAGGATCAGTCGCACCGCCCAATCGTCCGTCACGGGCATCCCGATCGCCGCCATCAGGCCGATGAAGGAATCGACGAAGAAGTTCAGATATTTGAACACGCCCAGCAGACCGATGCTGAACACCAGCGACAACCAGAGCCAGCGCTTGCGCGCTGCACCCTCGGCGTCTTCGATGCGCAGCGCGATCGCCCAGACCACGGCCGTAGACACGATTAGCAACCCGAGAAAGCGCCAGTCCCAGAACGCATAGGACAGCCAGCTCGCCGCCAGCAGCATCAGACTGCGGGAATAGGGTCCGAACAGCCGTGGCAGTACGACCGCCAGCCCGAGAACGGGCAGGAAGAAGCCCCAGAAAGACAATTGTGTGAAAAACATGGTTCCCCGTCGCGGTGCATGTCACGGTGTGCCCTGCGATCTGTAGCAACTTCCTCCCCTCCCGGACAGTCCATCAATGCCGCGCGGCAGCGAAAAAATGCCGTACGGCGATCACGACGATATCCTCTGAGCGGGGCTATCCGGAATTGTTCTGCCGCGGCGCAGCGGAAAGCGCTTGGCCCGACCTGCCGTAGGCCTTAAGCATCGTCAGGACTTTCCTTCGATCCGGGTTTCTGAATGGCTTACTCGCTGAAGATCACTGTGCTGGAGGCGCGGAACTCACTCGATTTCCTTGAGGAAGTGTTTCGTCTTTACAGCGAGGGCACGGCCTTTGCGATTTGCCGTCCGGGAACGGACCCGGCAGATTATCCTTCGCTTCAGGTCGAGCGTCGGGTCGACGTGGGAACTCGGCACGGTTGGATGCGGCCAGATTTGGCCCCACCAGATTGTTCATCCCCGGCCGAAGGACAGGATGGGGATGCAGCACAGGTCGTGTTTTCCTCGGGTACCGAGGGTAAACCGAAGGCCATCGTGATCAGTCGCGCGGCGCTGGCCGATGTCGAAGACCGGCTGATCGAGGTGATGGGCCTGACTGGTGATGTCCGCGAGTATATCGGCGTGCCGGTCACCTACTCCTTCGGTCTTGGCCGGGCGCGCGTGGTGGCACGGGTGGGCGGGTCCCTATACCTTCCCGAACGCTTCGATCCGGCCGAGATCCGCGATCTGCTCGTGGCAGATGAGATTAACGCCATTTCTGCAGTACCAAGCCTGTGGCGGATCCTTCTGGCACGGCCGGATTTCTTGGGGGATCTGGGGGCGAAGGTGCGTTGGATCGAGATCGGCAGCCAATACATGTCGGCCGAGGAAAAAATCGGCCTGCGGCGGATGTTTCCCCAAGCCCGGATCGTGCAGCACTACGGCCTGACCGAGGCCTCGCGATCGACGTTTCTGGTGATCGATGCGGCCGAAGAGGCCGTGCTTGAAAGTGTCGGTGGTGCGATTGGCCAGACCCAGCTGCGCATCGGGACCGAGGGCGAGATTTGTATTCGCGGCCCGCATCTGGCGATGGGAATGTTGTCGGGAACTGGGGATCTGGTGCCGCTCGCAGGTGAAGATGGCTGGCTGCACACCCGTGACCGGGGCGAATTGCACGACGGCTGGCTGTATTACCGCGGCCGACTTGACGACCAGATCAACCTGTCGGGGGTCAAGCTATCGGCCGAAGCGCTGGAGGTCGATATGGCGGCGCTGGTGACGCTGGAACCAGGGCATTTCGCGCTGAGTTCGGTCGAGGATCCTTTGCGCGGAGAAACGCTACTGCTGGCGCATGACAGGCTGGCGGCGCCACATGCAGGGCTGTTGCAGGCGGCGCTGGTGCAGGCTCTGGCGGCCAAGGGGGTTCAAGCCGCTGGACAGGTGCGGATGCTGGCTCTGGAGGAGCTGCCGCGCACCGGTTCCGGCAAGATCCAGCGTAAGGAACTGCGCGGGATCTGGCAGGCCGAGGCGCTTTCGCCGACGAGAATCGAAGGGGCGGGAGGCGAGGCAGGTGATCTGACCCCCGCGCAAGAACGTATCGCTGAGGTCTGGCGCAGCGTGCTCGGACCGGCGGTGCTCTATCCGGAAAGTGGGTTCTACGACGTCGGCGGTGATTCCCTCGGTGCGATTCAGATCGGTCTGGCAATGGAATCGCATTTCTCGCGCCCCGTAGTGCGGGCAACGCTCGAAGGGCGTAGCCTCGCAGATATCGCCGCGCTGCTGGATACTGAACAAGATACCCCCGCCACGACAGAGACGTTGCCGCCGCGCACGGTCAAAAGCTGGGGCGTCAATGTCGCCCGTGGCTTCATGGTGATCGCGGTGCTGCTGTCGCACTGGATGCCGGGGGTCTGGGCGCGTCTTGCGCCGCAGTTGCATTACGACCCGCTGGCCTTCGTGTCGCGTATGGGCACGCCGGGATTTGCGATTGTCTTTGGCATGGGGATCGCTTGTTTCATGCTCGACGGCTATCCGGGAAACCGCCATTCTGTACGTCGTCGACAGAGGTTCTCGCTACTGGTTATCTTCTTCGCGCTGCTGCTACTGGCAACTATCTCGCAGACTTTGCGGGTTGCGACCGGGGTCGGATTGTCCGGACGTAGTTGGGGCGAGGCCTTCTACAATGTCCTCAGTTTCTATTTCTTGGCCCTGCTTTCGATGCCGCTCTGGCTGCGCTTGCTGCATGGCAGGGTGTTGCAGGTGGCCGCGATCGGGATCCCGCTGATGTGGTCGCTGTGGCTGCTGGCGGGGATGGTGCTGGGCCATGAGCACTGGAACAACCCACTGGAATGGTTGCGGCTAATGGCGGTGGCGAAATACAGCTACTTCGGGATGTCAGTGCTGGTGCTGGCCGGGATAGCCTTGGGCAGTTGGATGATGCATGCCCCCGATATCCGGGTCTTTGTCCGGCAGTCGGCTCTGGCGGGGGGGGTACTGCTCGCCTGCGGCGTGGTCATCGTGATAGAAAATTGGGGGCCAGGTGTGCTGCTCGACCGCGAGACCACGTTCTGGTGGAGCCTGCTGGGTGCGATGATTTATGCGGGGTTCACGGCGCTGCTGCTGGCGGGGGCCGTCTGGATGCTGGAACGCTGGCAAGATCTATCCGCAGTCCTGCGAATGGTTGTGCGAGTGCTGATCTTGCTCGGCGGGTTGGCGTTGCCAGTCTATGCGCTGCACGAATTGGTCATTCCGGTGAAGGACCTGCTGATTGTGGCCGGATTGCCAGGCAAGGCGGCGCTGCTGCTGCCGCTAGTGCTGTTCTTTTCGGCTATCGGCTATGGGATGTGGCGGCTCAACAAGATGTATTTCCGCTGAAGCTCTGGCCTCAAGACTGGACATCGGCGCAGGTTGCTGTTGTCTTTAACGTGAACACATTACAGAAGCAGTCGCATGACCTCTCTCATCACGCCCGTTATTCTCGCTGGCGGGTCCGGAACCCGCCTCTGGCCGCTGTCGCGCAAATCCTATCCCAAGCAGTTCGTCCGCTTGGTCAGCCAGCAGACGCTTTTTCAGGCCTCTGCGCTGCGCATGTCCGGCGAGACGGGCGATCTGTCCTTCCGGCCTCCGGTCGTGCTGACCAATTCGGACTTCCGCTTCATTGTGACCGAACAGCTGTCCGAGGTCGCTCTTGATCCCGGCGCGATCATCATCGAACCGGAAGGGCGCAACACCGCACCAGCGGTGCTCGCTGCCGCGCTGCATCTGCTGCAGGACGATCCCGAGGCGATCATGCTGGTCGCGCCCTCGGATCATGTCATCCCGGATGCGGCGATATTCCACGAGTCGGTTCGCCAGGGGCTGACGGCGGTCGCAGCCGGGGATCTGGTCACCTTTGGCATCCTGCCAGACCGGCCCGAAACCGGCTATGGTTATCTGGAACTGGCGGCGCAGCCGGATGGGTCGGGCACGGCGGTCAAGCTGTCGCGTTTTGTCGAAAAACCCAATGCCGCCCGCGCCGCCGAGATGCTGGCGGCGGGTACCTATCTGTGGAACGCCGGTATCTTCCTGTTCCGCGCAAAGGATGTCGTCGCCGCCTTCGAGGCCTGCGCGCCGGGCCTGTGCCCACCGGTCAGGGCTGCAGTGGCCGAGGCGGCGGCCGATCTGGGATTCCTGCGGCTGGCGCCGGGTCCTTGGGCGCAGGCCGAGGATATCTCGATCGACTATGCGGTGATGGAAAAAGCGCCGAATCTGTCGGTGGTGCCGTTCGCGGCGGGCTGGTCGGATCTGGGCGGCTGGGATGCGGTCTGGCGCGAGGGGTCGCGCGACGACAATGGCGTTTCACTATCGGGCGCGGCGACGGCGATTGATTGCGCCGATACGCTGCTGCGATCGGACAGCAGCAACCTCGAAGTTGTCGGAATCGGGCTGAAGAATATCATCGCTGTGGCGATGAATGATGCTGTGCTGGTGGCCGATATGTCGCGCGCCCAGGACGTGAAGAAGGCGGTCGATGCGTTGAAGGCCAAGCAGGCGGTGCAGGCGACGCAATTCCCGATGGATCACCGCCCCTGGGGTTGGTACGAGAGCCTTGTCATCGGCGACCGCTTTCAAGTGAAACGCATCCATGTCCATCCCGGTGCGGCACTGAGCCTGCAAAGCCACTTCCACCGGTCCGAACACTGGATCGTGGTCGAGGGTACGGCCCGGGTGACAGTCGATGATCAGGTGACGTTGCTGACCGAAAACCAGTCGGTCTATATCCCGCTTGGCGCGGTGCACCGAATGGAGAACCCCGGCAAGGTGCCGATGGTGCTGATCGAGGTGCAGACCGGTACCTATCTCGGCGAAGATGACATCATTCGATACGAGGATGTCTATTCTCGGGGGCAGGGCGCCAAGGGCTGAAGGGTGGGGTGCCCCACTGAAATCACGTGGATGTGCAGTGGGTGTAGGCGTTAATCATCTTTTAATATTTTTGAGGTTGTTGCATTCACGCATGCGATATTATTTATGTAAGTATTTGATAAATATATATTATATGCGAATGGTAACAAAATCACGCGCGCTTCAGCGTGCTGAAACTGCAAAATATTCTATCGCGTTGTGGCAAGCCTCATAGTAAAGTGTCCAAAGAGCGATCTTGCTCTTGTTATTTAGTTTGTCCGTATTTTCGGACATTGAGGGTAGTGTCAATGAGTATGAAATTTCTGTCTGCAGCTTTCCTCGCTGCTGCTCTTCCTGTTGCGACGCAGGCTGCTACGGTCACCACCGGCTCGAACGGTGCGGCTATCACTCTCATCCCGGGTCAGCAATACAGTGAAACCTGGACAACCAGCTCCGCATTCGACATCAGCGAAATCGGTTATACGCTGATCGGTGCAAGTACGACCGCTGCGGCGGTGGTTGGCAACATCAATCTGGTTACGGCCGGTGTTGATGGTGACACCACGACGGTCTGGGAAATTATTTCACTTTCAGGCGGTCAGGTGACTATCGGCTATACCGAGTTGCAGAGTGATGGCTTTACGGCCACGGGGAACTCGAGCTTCATCATCACACTGAGCTATGCGGGGACCGGAACCTTCCCGCTGCAGGCGACCTATGCCTTCACCGCAACCCCCGTGGTCCCGGTTCCGGCTGCTGGCATCTTGCTGGTTTCAGCTGTGGCAGGCCTCGGCATTGCAGCGCGGCGCAACAAGAAGGCCTGATTCTAGGGTTCAGTCAGGATAACGTCATGGGCGCCGCCCCTTCAGGGCGGCGTTTAACGTTCGGATGGGCCTCCTTGGGATGTGGGTCCAGTTCCAGATTCGTGTAATGAACCATGCCGGTGGTCCTGCTTTGCAAGGAGAAAAACCCCTATTCTTGGTTGCATCTTTTCTTATCCATATGTTTTTAAACAAATTTACATACGCATCCCATGAACATGCTGCAATCGCGAGACTTTTTGCATGACGGTAGTTTTTTTACGAAAAATCAACTATAAGTTGATCTCGGATCAAGTAATGATGATCCCCTCCTCCTTTTGCAAAAGGTACAACATGAACATGAAACACTTTCTCCTCGGCGCCACGTTTGCGCTGGCTGCTCCGTTCGCCGCCTCGGCTGCGACCGTTTCGTCGGGATTTAACTACGATATCGAGGTGTTGACGTCGGGCAATAGCGTCTCTGTCGACTATGATGTCGCCGACGGCACTACCTGGACCATCGGTGATATTTCCTTCACCGCCAATGGTGCTTGGGCTGACATCACCAGCGTTTCCGTCACCGTGAGCTCCACGGGCGAAACCTATACCGTCTGGACCAAAGGCCAAGGCAATACGGCGACCCTGCTGGCTACGGGCTTCACCACCTCGGATGATTTCACCGTCACCTACACCTATGCCGCTGGCTCCACGGGCACGGTTCTGGCGACCGCGACCTTCACCGCAACCCAGGTTCTGGATACCGTCCCGCTTCCGGCTGCTGGCCTGCTGCTCGGTTCCGCGCTCGCGGGCCTCGGCATTGCGAAACGTCGTAAAAAATCCTGATCCGCCACTTCCGGATCTTGGTTGCCGCCTCCTCAGGGGGGCGGCAGTTTCGTTTCTAGTTTTTTCTGTGTTACGATCCTTCTTTTGCTCCTAGTTTCGCCCCGTGCCTCGAACGTAACCAGCTGCGAATGATCGATGTTGCTGCGTTGCGGTGGGCATTGTGGTTACCGCGCATTTGGGGCAGTCTCCGGCTGAATGGCGCACACCATTTCCCGTTTCGATCCCCCGACCCCACGGCAGAGACCCACCCAGTGTCCGGCAAAAGTTCCACCGATAACCCGACGGCCGCGAATCGGCGTCCGCGATACCGCGTACAGGCCACAGTATCCGGACCGGTGATCGCTTGGGCAGGGGAACCCTGGAAAGAAGGCCACCTTTGAAATATCGTGCCGAGATTGATGGCCTGCGCACCATCGCCATCCTTCCCGTCATCCTCTTTCATGCCGGGCTATCGGTTTTCGGGGGAGGCTATGTCGGGGTTGACATCTTCTTCGTGATATCGGGCTACCTGATCACCACGATCTTGCTGCGCGAGCTGGACAAGGGCGATTTCTCCATCCTGCGCTTCTACGAGCGACGGATCCGGCGGGTGCTGCCGGCACTGTTCGTGGTGATGGCCGCGACGATCCCCTTTGCCTGGTTCCTGCTGCTGCCGAATGCGTTCGTTGATTACGGCAAGAGCCTGATCGCGGTGCCGACCTTTGTTTCGAACATACTGTTCTGGAGCGAACGGGGGTATTTCGGCGCCGCAGCAGAGTTGAAACCGCTGGTCCATACGTGGAGCCTTGCGGTCGAAGAACAATTCTACATCTTCTTCCCGCCGTTGCTGGCCTTCCTCTTTGCGCGAGGGAAGGGGCTGTTGCGGACGGTCCTGGCGGTGCTGTTCGTGGTTTCTTTGGCGGCGAGCTGGTATCTGACGCGGTTGCATTTCGACACCGGATTCTACCTGCCCTTCTCGCGGATATGGGAACTGTTGACGGGGGCATTTTGTGCCATGTTCTTGGCGCGCAGGCCGGGGTTCACGGGGCCCATGGGCGCAGCTCTGTCTGCGGTTGGGCTGGGGCTGATCCTTTATGCGATCTTCATCTATACCAACAAGACGGTTTTTCCGGGTATTGCAGCGGTGATTCCTGTCGCGGGGGCGGCGCTGATCATCTTGTCCCGCCCCGAGGGCAACCCGGTGCATCGATTGTTGTCGACGCGCCCCTTCGTCCTGATCGGGCTAATCAGCTATTCGCTTTATCTCTGGCACCAACCGATTTTCACCTATCTGCGCCACATCGGCTACGAAGGTTCCCGTGCGCCGCTGCTGAGTCTGCCGGTTGTCTTTTTGCTGAGCTGGCTGAGCTATCGATTTGTTGAAACCCCGGTGCGGCGCAATCGCACAATTGATCGCGAGCGGATCTTCACCGCCGCCGCCATTGGCAGCCTGGCCTTCATAATCATTGGTGCGGTGATCGTGTTCAACCGTGGCTTCGAGGCGCGCTACGACCCGCGCGATGTCGCCATAATGCACCAGTACGAGAACCTTCCTGCCTATAGCGAGACCCGCTTTGACGCGGCCGAGTTCCGGCCTTTCGACACTTCAGATCGGCGCAAAGTCGTAATCGTCGGCGACAGCCATGCCCGAGACCTCTACAATATCACGCTGGAGGCAGGGCTGGATCAGCGCTATCAATTTTCGACCAAACGTATCAATGCGGGCTGCGGTAATGTCTTTGTAACGCAGGACCTGAGCGCGCATATCTCGGCACTGAACGAAGAACGCTGCAAGATCATGGGACGGCTCGACAATCCAAAAATGCAGCCGATTCTGGAACAGGCTGACGAGGTCTGGCTGGATGCGCTGTGGCTCGATTGGGTTGTGGACCTGTTACCCGATACCATCACGAATCTGGAAAAAACCTATGGTGTGAAGGTCCGGGTGTTCGGCATCAAAAATTTTGGCCTGACGAATCTGGAAAAAGCACTGTCGATCCCGTTCGACCGCCGCACCGCATACCGACAGTCGTCAGAGCCCTATTTCGTCGACGTCAACGCGCATATGCGCCGTACCGTCCCCGCTCCTTATCTGACAGAGCTGCTTGATCCCTTCTGCGAGGGTAACCATACAGCTTGTCGGCTGTTCACCGATGATGGAAAAGTTGTTACAATCGACGGTGGGCATGTTACCGAGGCCGGGGCAAAGCTGCTGGCGCCGGTGTTGCGTCGGCTGATCGAGACGAGCGAATAACCGCCGTTCCCCAGGGAACGGATGCCGTAAATTAACTTTTAAAAGACATTGAATTGCCGCATTGCAACTTGTTAAGTGCACTTGCGTCGATTTGTCTATTCTTGGAGGTGTGGCTTGGGCCACAAGAGAATCTTGGCTGAGACAACTTCCGCAGACCTGAAAATGGCTCTTTGGATGACACATGACGACTGAAGGACTCTATGCGGAATTCTTCGGCCTGCGGGAGCGGCCGTTCACCCTTTTGCCGGATCCGTCCCTGATCTACTGGTCCCCCCAGCACATCCGGGCGATTACTGTTCTGCGCTTCGGTCTGATGTCGCGTGCGCCGGTGACCTTGATCTCGGGCGAGATCGGTGCTGGCAAGACGACGCTGGTCCAAGCGCTGCTCAAGGAGATCGATGATAACCTGTCGGTTGGGCTGATTTCCAATGCGAAAGGTGGGCGTGGGGAACTGCTACGCTGGATCCTCAACGCCTTCGGAATAGATTCGGTCAATGACGAGGATTATGTCCGACTTTTTCAGCGCTTTCAGGACTTTCTGCTGAAGGAATACGCAGAAGGGCGGCGTGTCGTCCTTGTGATCGACGAAGCGCAGAATCTTTCGGCTGAAGGTTTGGAAGAAGTGCGCATGTTAACGAACATCAATTCAAACAAGGACGAGTTGATCCAGTTGATTTTGGTGGGACAACCCGAACTCCGCGATATCGTACGCGCACCAAACATGCGTCAGCTGGCGCAGCGAGTGGCGGCCAGCTTTCATTTGGAGCGGCTGGATCTTGATCGTACACGCGACTATATCCGGCACCGTCTGACGGCGGCGGGTGGCACCGGGGACGAAATCACGCCTGAAACCGTGGCGATGATCTATGAACATACGGGCGGAGTACCGCGGCTGGTCAACCAGCTGGCCGACTTCGCCATGATCTATGCCTGGAGCGACGATCAGCGCGTGGTGACACCGGCAGAGGTGAAATCCGTGCTCGATGACGGCGTATTCTTCGGCGATATTACTCTTGGAGCCGGCGCATGATCTCGGAAATCCGTTTTTATCTGTCACTGTTCTGGCGGCGGTTGCCACTGTTCTTGCTGATCTTCATCCCGATCACAGCCGGCGCAGTGCTGCTGGCGATCAGCCTACCACCGATCTACAGCGCGCAGATGCGGCTGGTGGTTGAAAGCTCGCAGATCCCAGACAATTTGGCGCAATCAACCGTCGACACACCGGCGCAGGAACAGATCGAGCTGTTCCAGACCCGGCTGATGACGCGCGACACGCTGCTTGACATCGCGGGTCGGCTGCGGCCCTTCCCGGATCAGGCCACCATGTCGGGCGATGAGATCATCCAGGCGATGCAGGCGGCAACGACGATCAAGTCCTCTTTCGGACGCGGCCAGGCAACGCTGATGACAATCAGTTTCGAATCGCAATATCCAGCGATGACCGTGCGGGTACTGGATGCCTATCTGACCTTCATCCTGAATCAGGACGCACAGTATCGGTCTCAACGTGCGGGCCAGACACAGGAATTCTTCCAGCAGGAAGTAGATCGTCTGGCTGCGGGGCTGAACGATCAGGGCGCCAAGATCATCGCCTTCAAAGGGAGCAATGCCGACTCCCTGCCCGATAGTCTAACCTATCACCGCGACCTGTTGCTGAGCCTGCAAGACCGTGTCACCCAGATCGACCGCGACAAATCAAGCCTTGATGAGCAGAAACAGCGGCTGGTCCAGGCCTACGAGGTCACCGGCAGGGTGATGGGATCTGGATCCCAGCAGCTCAGCCCGGAGGAACAGAGCATCCAGGCATTGCGCAACGAATTGGCCTCGGTGCAATCGGTCTATGCTGCGGATAGCCCACGGGTGATCTCGCTCAAGCGGCGGATCAGCCAAATGGAGTCCGCCTTCGCCGCCGCCAAAGGCCAGTCACCCGGCGAGAATACGGATCCGGCCAAGGCGATGCTTGATCTGCAGACTGCCGATCTCGATTCCCGGATCAAACAGCTCAGTTCCGAACGGGAGGTCCTGCAAACCCAGATCAGCGAAGTGCAGGACCGGATCAACCGAACCCCGGGCAATGCGGTGACCCTCGAAGCCCTGCAGCGCGACTACGACAATATCCAGGCACAGTATAATCGGACGACGGATAGCCTTGCACGGGCGTCCACGGGTGAACGGATCGAAACCCTGTCACGCGGCCAGCGGATGAGCGTGGTTGAACGTGCCTCGGAGCCGACCACCCCGATCAAGCCGAACCGCAAACGGCTGGTGGTTATGGGTCTTTTCGCCGGGCTGGTGCTCGCGACCGGAACATTACAAGCGCTAGATCTGCTTTCGGGCAAGATTCGCCGGTCCAAGGACTTGATCGACGGTCTCGGAATCACGCCGATGGTGACGATTCCAATGATGCGCAGCCTCCCCGAGGAACGCGCAATCCGGATACGCCGAACCGGCCTATCGCTACTGATCGGCGTCGTGATCCCACTGTTGCTCTGGGGTATCCACACTTATTACATGCCTTTCGACGAGCTCGCGCGCAGTGTCGCGAGCCGAATCGGCGTCAGCCTCTAGCGGAGCCAAATCATGGAAAAGCTGCAGATCGCCATCGAGAAGGCCCGCACCAGCCGGCTTTCGCAGCGCGGCGGCACGATGACGGGGGGCGATGCCCGCATCCCCGTTGTGCCGGCCGAGCAGGCCGATGCCTGGACCGCCTTGGGCGAGATATCCTTTGACCCGGTTCAGCTCGAGGCTAACAAGATAATCACCCATCGCAACGGCCCGGATGCGACCCATTATGACATCTTGCGTACCCGGCTACGCGACGAGGTCAAGCGGCGCAATATCCGGCGCATCGCCATCACCTCGACCCGTCCCGCAGCGGGAAAGTCGACGACACTCGCCAACATGGCGTTCGCCTTCAGCCGAATGCCGCATTACCGCACGATCGCCTTCGATTTCGATCTGCGGCGGCCATCGCTGGCGCGACTCCTTGGACAGACGCCCGAACATGACATGGGGCAGGTACTGCGCGGTGAAGTCCGCTTCGAGGACCATATCCTGCGCTATGGCGAGAATGTTGCTTTCGGGCTTAACAGCGCGCCGGTAAAAAATTCGTCAGAACTGCTGCAAAGCGAGCAGACTCATGATTTTCTGAATGCTGTCGAAGAGGTCTACCAACCCGACCTGATGCTGTTCGACATGCCGCCTTTCCTCGCGACAGACGATACGCAGGGCTTCCTTGGCTTCATCGACGGGGTACTGCTGATCGTCGAAGCGGAAAAGACCACACGCCACCAGCTTGATAGCGTCGAACGGAAACTGTCGGAACTGACCAACGTGGTCGGAGTTGTATTGAACAAATGCCCCTTCCCGGACGAAAGCGACGCGGGCACATACGACGGAAAATATTACTACTGAGCACGGGTCTGGCCGACGCGTTTCCACGTCGGCCTTACGGTTACTTCTGCCCTTCGAGCAGCAGGCTCGCCAGATATTTGCCGTAGTCGGTCTTGGCAAATGTCTGGGCGTGCTGTTCCATTCGTGCGTCGTCAATCCAACCTTGGCTCCAGGCAATCTCTTCTGGGCAGCCCGATTGAACGCCTTGGCGCAGGGTCAAGGTGCGCACGAAATTCCCCGCATCCAGCAGGCTCGCATGGGTCCCGGTGTCGAGCCAGGCAAAACCGCGCCCCATCCGCTCAATACCGAGCGTACCATCCTTCAGGTAACTTTCCAGCAGCGTGACGATCTCAAGTTCACCGCGCACCGAAGGCTTCACCGCGCGCGCCCGAACGGGTGCCTCGCCATCCAGAAAATACAGCCCCGTCACCGCATAGTTCGAGGGCGGAACCGCAGGCTTTTCGATGATCTCACGTACGGTGCCATCGGCGTCGAAAGCAACAACGCCATAGCGCTCCGGATCGGCGACGCGGTAGCCAAAGACGGTACCGCCCACTGTTTTGGTATCGGCGGCCTTCAGCATTTTCGGCAAATCATGGCCAAAGAAGATATTGTCGCCCAGAACCATCGCCGAAGGTGCGCCCGCAAGGAAATCCTCGGCCAGCAGATAGGCCTGTGCCAGGCCATCAGGCGTGGGCTGGACGATCCAGGTAAAGGACATCCCCCACTGGCTGCCATCGCCGAGCAGCCGCTGGAACTGCCCCTGATCGGTCGGCGTCGTGATGATCGCCACATCGCGGATGCCGGTCAGCATCAGCACGCTCAGCGGATAATAGATCATCGGTTTGTCGTAGATCGGCATCAGCTGCTTCGACACCGCCATCGTCAGCGGATAGAGCCGCGTCCCCGAGCCGCCTGCCAGAATGATCCCCTTGCGTGCGGTCATGCCGTCACCCCCAGTTGCGTCAATATATCGGCGAGTTCCGCCGTCCAGTCCGGCCGGTCGATACCGAAAACCGTCTTCGTCGCCCGACAATCTAGTCGAGAATTCGCCGGCCGTTTCGCCGGGGTTGGATAGGCCTCGGTCGGGATTCCCTGAACCGTGACCGCCCGTCCGGTCTGGGCAAAGATCTCCTGAGCGAAACTGGCCCAGCTGACGTCCGGCGCGCCGGAGAAATGATAAGTGCCGCTTTTCGACGGATCGGCGCAAAGCTGGCGCGCGATTGCCAGGCAGGCCTCGGCGATCGCGCGTGCCGGTGTCGGCCCGCCAATCTGATCTGCCACCACCGTCAGCGTGTCGCGCGTTTCGGACAGGCGCAGCATCGTCTTGACGAAATTCGCCCCATGCGCCGAAAATACCCAAGAGGTGCGCAAGATCGCATGGATCCCACCCGCAGCGATCACACCCTGTTCCCCGGCCAGTTTCGATCGGCCATAGGCTCCCAAGGGGGAAACCGGATCGCCAGGCTGGAACGCTGTCTCGCCCGCGCCCTCGAAAACGTAATCGGTCGAGATCTGGACGAAGGGCACGCCGATCTGCGCCGCCGCCAGGGCCATTGCCGCCGGTGCGGTACCATTCACCACCGTTGCGGCCTCCTCCTCGGATTCCGCCTTGTCGACGGCGGTCCAGGCTGCGGCATTGATGACCGCATCGGGGTGGATTTCGCGGATCACTGCCGCGCAGGCTTCGGGGTTGGCCAGGTCGGCACGGTCCCGGCCGAGGAAAATCGCGCCGGGCTCGAGCCGGTATAGTTCGGTCGCGACCTGGCCGGTCTGGCCGAAGACGAGAATCGTCATGAAGCAGTTATCCTATGGCTGAAGACGGAACATTGGTATCAGGCCTGCGGCGGCCGAACCGCATCGCCGGCTTTTCGACCAAATGCCATGAAATCACCGCCAAAACCAAGGTGATCGGAAGCGAAATCAACAGGTTGATCGTTGGTGTGGTGGCGCCATGGGCCGCAGCCATCTGCTGGATCGGAAAGGCGTAGATATACATCCCGTAGGAATAATCCCCCAGCCGGTTATATTGGCCGATGATCGGGATCCGGGCATAGCCGATGACAAAAAGCCCATGCGCCAGCGCAAGGCAGAACAGCGGCCGGAACAACACCGTATCGCGCGCGACCCAGGCGATGACGGCCAGCACCAGCGTCAGCCAGAGGCTCAACATCACTGTATCACGCCAGACCCAAAAGGCCGCGCCAATACCAAAGGGCAGCGCGAGATAGAGCATAAGATCAAGCCGTGAATCCTTGCCTGGCACAACTAGGAAGACAAAAAGATAGGCGGCCAGCAGCAGTGCGAAAGCAGCCATGAAAGCCAGACGGCTGCGCAACAGACCCAAAAGACCCGTGATAACGACCAGCACATAGCACAGGACTTCAAACGGCAATGTCCAGAGCGAGCCGTTGATCGCCCCGGGCAGCGGGTTTTCCGCAAAAGCACCCGGCAGGGCCCCGGCCACATGGGTCAACCCGAACATATCGGGCAGGCCGAGCGTCATGATCCGGTAAAAATACCCCGGAAAGGCGCGCAGCACGTCGACCCCAGGGGCAGTTGTGCCCCATAGTGCGACCAGCACGAAGACGATGACCGACATCGGCACCAACGCCGGGAACAACCGCAATACCCGCGCCCGGACGAAACCGCCAAGCGTCCGGCGCTGACAAAAGCTGCGGGTGATAAAAAAACCCGATATGCAGAAGAAGGCGAAAACCGCCGCCCGGCCGAGGTTATCTTTGATGTGATCGCGGTGCAGCAGGCTTTCAAGCGGCTCGATTGCAACGCTTCCCAAGGCCAGCGGATAGGCATGCGACACCAGCACTGCCGTTGCGGCAATCATCCGTACCAAGCTGAAATTGTTGTCCCGCCCTGCGGCCCGGTCAGCGATACGCATGGTGTTCGTTCACCCACCGACCCCAAGACGTTTGCCCACGCCCGTGCGCCCTTGCAGCGCGCGCCACCATGGTTCGTTGTCGAGATACCATTGCACGGTGCGTTCCAGACCTTCTTCGACGGTCACGCTCGGACGCCAGCCCAGTTCGAGGCGGATCCGCGAGGGGTCGATCGCATAGCGCGCATCATGGCCCGGCCTGTCAGTGACGAAGGTGATCTGGTCGGCATAGCTGCCCGCGGCCTTCGGCCGTTTCCGGTCGAGGATCGCGCAAAGCGTCTGCACCAGCTCCAAATTGGTGCGCTCGTTCTCGCCGCCGATGTTGTAGCTGCGCCCGACCACGCCCTTTTCCACCACCAAAAGTAGCGCCTCGGCGTGATCCTCGACATAAAGCCAGTCGCGGATATTCAGGCCATTGCCGTAGATCGGCAGCGCTCCCCCCGCGAGGGCATTCAGGATGATCACCGGGATCAGCTTTTCGGGGAAGTGATAGGGACCGTAGTTGTTCGAACAATTCGTCAGCACCACCGGCAAGCCATAGGTCTCGTGCCAGGCCCGCACGAGATGGTCGGACGAGGCCTTGGACGCCGAATAGGGGCTGCGCGGGTCGTAGGGTGTGTCTTCGGTAAACTTGATCGCGGGATCGTCGGGCAATGATCCAAAGACCTCATCGGTCGAGATATGGTGAAACCGGAACGCTTCGGGCTTGCCCTGATGGGTCCAATAGGCCCGGGCAGATTCGAGCATATTGAAGGTGCCGGTGATATTGGTCTGGATGAAATCCCCCGGCCCGTCGATCGAACGATCGACGTGGCTTTCGGCGGCCAGATGCATCACCGCATCGGGTGCGTGCCTTGCAAAGACCGCATCCAGCGCGGCCCGGTCGCGGATATCTGCCTGTTCAAAGGCATAGCCCGGATTTGATGCCACCGGGGCCACGTTGTCGAGGCAGGCGGCATAGGTCAGTGCATCGACATTCACGACCGCATGGCCCTGTGCGATCGCCCGCCGCACGACGGCCGACCCGATGAAGCCG
Source organism: Rhodobacterales bacterium (assembly GCA_015654855.1). Lineage (GTDB taxonomy): Bacteria > Pseudomonadota > Alphaproteobacteria > Rhodobacterales > Rhodobacteraceae > JAATGA01. The sequence continues at coordinate 17,253 of JAATGA010000188.1, read as the reverse complement.
GCGCCACCGCTGACCAGAAGTTTCATGCCGATGTCTTTCTATTGATCAGAGAAGCAGGGAAGGGTTCGTAAAGGGCGGTTTTCCCCCGCCCCGAACACAGCGGCAAACCGGGCAGGACATGCCGTGAGGCGGTCAGGAAGCTGGCGATGGTGTGGGACCGTGATATTCCGCAATAGGTGTCATCGCTGCGTCGATCGGGGCACATCGCGATCTCATGTATAGAGGAACGGGCTATCAAAATCGGCGAATGTCTGGGCCTTCGCATCCTTGTCAGAGATCGCCGGGGTGATGCCCGCGATAGGCCAATCGATCCCCACGCTGTCCCATTTCACTGCCCCGTCGCATTCTGGCGCATAATGATCGGTGCATTTATACGCGATCTCGCTGTCAGGTTCGAGCGTCATGAACCCGTGCAGGAACCCCGCCGGGATCCACAATTGCCGACCGTTCTCGAAGCTCAACTCCTCGCCCAGCCATTGGCCATAGGTCGGGCTGCCCTTGCGCACATCGACCGCGACATCGAAGATCCGGCCTCGGCCACAGCGCACGAGCTTGCCCTGCGCATGGGGCGGCGACTGGAAGTGCAGGCCGCGCACCGTGCCCATCTCGCGCGACAACGAATGGTTGTCTTGCACGAACTCGGGCAGAAACAGGCCTTGAGCTTCGAGCTTGCTCCGGTTCCAGCTCTCCGAAAAGAAGCCGCGATGATCGCCGAAGCGGGGGGGGGTGATGATGACGACGCCTGAAAGGGCGGTATTCTTGATCATAAGTCCTAATCCGTACGGCCGAGCCTGAATGCGGCACCGCAGCACCGGTAGGATGGTCAATTTTCACGTGGAGCGCAACCGTTGCCTGCCACGCGGAACCGGGGCCGGGCCGGATTGTTTCCGGATGGCTCACGATCTGGGCAAGACTGACGAACAAGACCGGGGGCCATACCTTGCCGCCGTGCGCGCGGCGGTCTATGTCGGATCCGGTCATCGAGGAGCCAAGCATGCCCCACAACATGTTGCTGACCGGTGCCGCGGGCTTCATCGGCTCGCATCTGGCGCAGCGCATGCTGGACGCGGGCTGGCGGGTGACCGGGCTCGACAGCCTGAACGATTATTACGATGTCGCGCTGAAAGAGGCCCGACGGGATCTTCTGCTGCGCGCGCCGGGGTTTCGTTTCGTCCATGCCAAGGTCGAGGAACCGGGGCTTTTGCGCGATCTGATGGCGACCGAGCACCCCGATGTGGTGGTCCACCTCGCCGCTCAGGCCGGCGTGCGTTATTCGATCGATAATCCGCGCGCCTATGTCGAGGCGAATCTGCTGGGCACCTTCGAATTGCTAGAGGCCGCCCGCGCGACGCCGCCCCGGCATATGCTGTTGGCCTCGACCTCGTCGGTCTATGGCGCGAATACCGCGATGCCTTATGCCGAGGCCGACAAGGCCGACATGCCGATGTCTTTCTATGCCGCGACGAAAAAGGCCAATGAAGCGATCACCCATTCCTATGCCCATCTTTACGGGCTGCCGATGACGATGTTTCGCTTCTTTACCGTCTATGGGCCCTGGGGGCGGCCCGATATGGCGCTGTTCAAATTCACCGCTAACATTTTGCAAGGCGCGCCGATCGACGTCTACAATATGGGCGATATGCGGCGCGACTTCACCTATGTCGACGATCTGGTTGAAGGGATCGTCCGGCTGGTCGATGTGATCCCGGGCAGCCGGGCGGCGGTCGAGGGCGACAGCCTGTCGCCTGTCGCCCCCTGGCGGGTGGTGAACATCGGCAATGGCGCGCCGGTGCAACTGCTGGATTTCATCCGCGCGATCGAGGCCGCGACCGGGCGCAGGGCGATCCTAAACATGATGCCGATGCAGGCGGGCGACGTGCCCGCGACCTGGGCCGACAGCACATTGCTGAACCGGCTGACGGATTACCGGCCACAGACCGACATCGCCGAGGGGGTCGCGCGTTTCGTCGCCTGGTATCGGGACTATCACGGCATCTGAGCTCCGGGGTGTGCCACAGCCGAGTCGTTATGGGGCATTGTTGTGCAAGTGCCGCAAAAAAGTGCCGCACAGGCACCTGACGACTTGCGGCCCCGCCGGTCATTGTCCATTCAGGGATCAAAGGACCTTTTGAGGCACCGCCATGACCGAGACCAAGCCCCCTATCGCCTATCTGACCGGGGAATATCCGAAGGTCTCGCATACCTTCATCCAACGCGAGATTGAGGCTCTGCGCGCCGCGGGCTGGCCCGTGCTGGCTTGCACCATCCGCCGCGCCGCCGCCAAGGATGTGGTAGGTGATGCGCAAAAGGCCGAAGAAACCCGCACATTTGCGGTGATCGAGGCGGCAAAACGGCCCGCGACGGCGCTAGCCGCACAGGTCTGGGCGCTGCGGCAGGGCCGCTGGCGCCGGGCGCTGCGGCTGGCCTGGAACACCCGCCCGCCAGGGATCAAGGCCGGGATCTGGCAGATGTTCTACCTGCTCGAAGCGGCGGTGCTGGCGCGGTATCTGTCGGCACAGGGGGTACGGCATATCCACAACCATTTCGCCGATTCGAGCGGTTCTGTCACCATGCTGGCGGCCGAACTTGCCGGGATTCCGTTTTCCATGACGATGCATGGCCCGGCCCTGTTCTACGAACCACGCTGGTGGCGGCTGGACGAAAAGACCGCGCGGGCGGCCTTTGTCAGCTGCATCAGCCATTTTTGCCGCAGCCAAGCGATGTATTTCACCAAATCCGAATACTGGGACAAGCTGAAGATCGTACATTGCGGCGTCGATCCGGCGCGCTACGGCCGGGCCGATCTGGCACGGGGTAAACATCTGATCTTCGTCGGGCGACTCGCCGCGGTGAAGGGGCTGCCGATTCTGATCGAGGCCTTTGCACGGGTGAAGGCGCACCACCCCGACGCCCATCTGTCGATCGTCGGTGACGGACCCGAACGCAAGCCTGCCGAAGCGCGGGTGGCCAGACTTGGCATCGCCGATGCGGTGACCTTCCACGGCTATCAAAGCTCGGATGAGGTGGCGGGGTTGCTATCACGATCCGACGTGATGGTGCTGCCGTCCTTTGCCGAAGGCGTGCCGGTGGTGCTGATGGAGGCGATGGCCTCGGGCCTGCCGGTAATCGCCTCGCGCGTGGCCGGCGTGCAGGAACTGGTCGAAGATGGGGTGTCGGGCTATGCCGTACCGCCCGGTGACCTAGACAGCCTCGTCGCGCGGCTGAATGCACTTTTGTCCGACCCCGACCTTTGTGCACGGATGGGCGCGGCGGGCCGCGAGAAGGTCGTGGTCGAATTCAATCAGGCGGCCGAGGCAGAATGGCTGGAACGGATTCTGGCGGGGAGCCTGTCGGGCGCCTTGCCAGAGGGGCTGCGCCCGCGCTGATCCCCTTTGCCCTCAGTCAGGACTGGCAGAGGGGCGCCATAGGCGTTTGCGCAAACCGTTATAGATCAGACTGGCGGTGATCGTCAGAAGGATCACTGTCACAGCCATCGGCAGGCCCTCCCACCATCCCACCATCCTCAAGCAGAGAATGGCGAGAACGTGATAGAAATAGATGAAGTCCGACGTGCCATAGACTGCATTGGGAGCACAATCGCGCTGCCGATAATGCGCGATGCACCACGCAACCACGACCGGACAGGCAACATAAAGCGACAGCAGGATATCATGGCTGTAAGGTGGGGTTGCAGTAGCTCGCACAAGGCAGGTCTCGACCAAAACTGCCAGCAGCGACGCCAGGACCAGCGGCCCTGACACCACAAGCCGCCATGTGGCCATCCGGTAACCGATGAAAAAGAATGGCAGCAGAAAGAACAGCCCGTTGCGGAAGGTCAGTGGATTGACACCGCCATGATAGATCATCTGGTACTGAAGCCCGAGCCCGATAAGCGCGCACACTCCCACCAGCCAGTCGAAATACCGCCAACGGGCTCCGTAATGGGTCGCAACCGCCGCGCAAGCGATGGCCGGCAGATACCACAGGTGGAAATATCCGAAGACCAGAAGATTCACGCATCCTCTGATAGAATGGACCTGATCCAGCCAGAATGGCGCATAGGCCGCCATCAGCCCCAGATAGATCAAGACGATCCGCAGTACCCAGGGTAGCCATTTCCCAGGCTTGTCCCGTGTCGTAAAAAAATACCCGGACAAAATTGCGAAGAGCGGCACTGCCATCCGCAGATAGCCATTCGCCATGATGTCGTTCAGGGACAGGGATAGGGTGCCAAACGCTCCAGTATGCAGGAAAACGACCCCGATCGCGGCGATAAACTTGAGCCTGTCAAGACCGTAGATACGCATTCCGGTTCCTGTCCTTGCCCGGAGGATATAAAAAAGGCCGGGCACCTGACCCGGCCTTGCACGATTATCTCCAATACGGAAACTTCGGTGTCATTTGCCGGTGCGGCAGAACACGACCTTGACCGTACGCAGGATTAGGCCAAGGTCGGCCGTCAGGCTGAGATTGCTGTAATAGGTGCTGTCAAACGCCACTCGTTCCTTGAAGGTAGTGGCCGAGCGACCGAACACCTGCCACGCGCCGGTGATGCCCGGACGCATCCTGTAATAGGCCACCCCGCCCGCTTCGTCATATAGCACCTTCTGCGAGGGCAGGAAGGGGCGCGGGCCGACCAAGCTCATATCACCAAGCAGCACATTGAACACCTGCGGTAATTCATCGAGCGATGTCGCGCGCAGCAATCCACCGATCTTCGAGATCCGCGGATCAGCATGCAACTTCTGATATTTCAGCCACTCCGCCGCGATTTCCGGATCCTTGGCACACATATCTTCGAGCACTTTTTCGGCGTCGACGACCATTGTGCGGAACTTGAAACATTGGAAAATGCGACCGTCCCGACCGACTCGCGGCTGGATGAAAAGACCTGCGCCGCCATCGCGGCGTACGAGCAGCCATATCACCGCCAGAAACGGCAGCAAGACGGGGACCAACACCATGCATAGCAGCAGATCTAGGATACGCTTGACATAGCCTGCGTAAATCCTTTGCATCATGGAATGACGTTTCGTCGAGGGTGCATTTGCGACAGAAACATTATCCCCTGCTTGCAAGGTTTTTCTCGATTCAGCCAGAACGAACATGAAAACTCCGAGAACGGACTATAAACCTGCTAATGACCCGGATAGGCCATCAGTGCTTGCGGTCTCCTCCCCGACAGGCACCGACCTCTCCACCAAGATCGCTGACCCCCCGTCAGATCCCCCGGCTTCCTCTCTATAGTCAGTGCTTGCAAGGTTTTGCTAACACATTTTTAAGTTAACATCCTCTTAATCGTCACAAAAACGCAGCAACAAGCCGATGCGTGCCTACCATTAACGCTTCAGAAACTATAAAGCACGAGGCATGGTCAAAAACAAGGCAGATCCGACCATGGTACAATCGGATTTTATCGTGCCATCCGCCATCGCATCCTGTCAGTATCACGCATGATTCATTCTCTGCGGTGCCACATCCATGTCCATTGTCGATAAGGTTAACATGGCCTTGGTGAGGTTCCGGCGCGACACGCCGGCACCGGAAACCCCGCTAGCGGTGATCGGCGACGTTCATGGTCGTGTCGATCTACTCGACCGCCTGTTCGACCGGCTCGACCGCGAGGTGCCCGAAGCGCACAGGGTCTGTGTCGGCGACATGATCGACCGAGGCCCCGACAGTCGCGGCGTACTGGAACGCGTGCGCGCCCAGACGCTGGCGCTGCGCGGCAACCACGAACAGATGATGCTGGATTTTCTCGACGCGACAGGAGACGCGGTGGAAACAACGGGCGCGCGCTGGCTGCGGCATGGCGGAATACAGACTCTGGCGAGTTTCGGCATCCTCGAACCCGCACCCAAGAGCGCGACCCGCGACGCGTTGCGACGCGCCCTGCCAACAGGGCTCGAATCCTGGCTGCACGCCCTGCCCGACCGCTGGCAGAGCGGCAATGTCGCCGTGGTGCATGCCGGGGCCGATCCGCGTGTGCCGCTCGCACAGCAAGATCCGCAGCATTTGCTCTGGGGTCATCCGGCCTGCGGCCGCTTCCCCCGCCCCGATAGAGTATGGATCGTGCATGGCCATACCGTCGTGCCTTCCCCTCGCCTGCAGCGGCGCGTGATCACCGTCGACACCGGCGCCTGGCTGTCCGGTCGGCTGAGCGCGGTGTTGATTTCGGCGCAAGGCGTACGTTTCCTGACGGTCGATGGCTGACTCGACCGTTTCCGGTTCAGCTTCCTCCGGCCTGCGGTTATGCTGCACCGCAACGAAGATCGGCGGAGGATATCGGTGACAGCAGAAGTTAGGACGAGCATCGCAGTCATTGTCGTGAATTACGGCACGGCGGATCTGTCGATTGCAGCCGTGGAAAGCGTCCTTGCCCACCGGCATGACGGCCATCCGGTCGAGGTGCATCTGGTCGACAACGCCTCTCCCGGCGATGACGCCGCCCGATTCGCGCAGGCGCATGACACGCGGGGCTGGGGCGAACGGGTCACGCTCTGGCTCGAAAGCACGAATCACGGTTTCGGACGTGGAAACAATGTCGTCATTCACGCGCTGGATCGGCGGGCGGCTCCACCGGATTATATCTTCCTTCTGAACCCGGATGCGATGCTGGAAAACGAGGCGCTGGCGATTCTGGCAGACCGGCTCGATACCACGCCAAAGGCTGGCGCGGCAGGGGCCGGGATCGCGCTGCCCTCTGGCAAGCCGGTGACGGCGGCGTTCCGGTTCCCTTCGGCCATCGGCGAATTCGTCCAAGCGGTGAACTTTGGCCCGCTGGCCCGGGCCTGCGCGAACCATATCGTCGCCCTGCCCCCCGACCATCCCGACGGGGCCGTCGATTGGGTCGCGGGGGCGGCTGTGATGTTTCGTATGACCGTCTTGCAGCAGATGCGCGGCTTCGACCCCGACTTCTTCCTGTATTACGAAGAGGTCGAGTTAATGCACAGGATCGGCCAGGCGGGATACGACATCCTCTATGTTCCGGGCGCGCGGGTACTGCATGCCGAGGGGGCTGCGACCGAACAAAAGAGCCATCAGGCCGAACGCCGCGCACGCCCGGCCTATTGGTATCGGTCCTGGATGCTCTATTATCTGAAGACTGCGGGACGCGGTGGCGCGATCGGCGCCGGTCTGGGCTGGATCACCGGCGCGCTGATCAACCTGCCGTTGGCGGCGTTGCGCGGGCGGGCGCCCAGCATGCCTTTGAATTTCCTGCGCGATTTTCCGCGCCAAGTGATGGTGCCGCTACTCACGGGGAAGACCGATGGCTGAACAGGATTGGGAACGCCGCGCCACCGAAGATCCGCGCTTCGCTCCGGCGAAAGGCGACCGCAACGGCAATCCCGCCGAAATCGGCCTGGTACGGCTGATCGCCGAGGATTACCGCACCCACGGTCGCGACTGGTATTGCGAGGTCTTTCAGGCGCTGTTCTGGCACCGGTTCGGCAATTGGCGGATGGGCCTGCCGAAACCGTTGCGGGTTCCGGCGACGCTGCTGTACCGGATCATGTTCCGCCTCGTGTCGCGTTCGACCGGCATCTACCTGCCCTATACCGTCCATGTCGGGCGGCGGGTGCGGCTGGAACATTTCGGCGGCATGATCTTCGTCGCGCAATGGATCGGTGATGACGTGACGCTCAGGCAGAACACCACCCTGGGCATAGCCCGGCTCGACGGGTTGCAAAACCGGCCAGTGATTTGCGACGGCGCAGAAATCGGCGCCGGGGCAGTGATCCTGGGCTCGGTGAAGGTCGGCGAAGGCGCGATCGTCGGTGCCAATGCGGTGGTGCGGCGCGATGTGGAACCAGGCACCATCGTCGGTGGCGTTCCGGCGAAGGTCATCGGCAGGGTGCGCGCATGATCGGCGCCATCGCCATCGGCCGCAACGAAGGCGACCGCCTCGTGCGATGCCTAGATAGCCTGCGTGGTCAGGCCGGTCGAATCGTTTATGTCGACAGCGGCTCGACCGACGGATCAGTCGAGATGGCGCGCGCGCGCGGCGTCGAGGTGGTCGAACTCGACATGACGAAACCATTCACCGCGGCGCGGGCGCGCAATGCCGGGTTCGACCAGTTGCGACAGGGCGAACGCCCCGATTTCGTGCAACTGGTCGATGGCGATTGCGAGGTCCAGCCCGACTGGATTGGCAAGGCATTTGCATTCTTTCAGGACCATCCGCAGGTCGCCGTTGTGTGCGGCAGGCGGCGCGAACGGCTTCCAGAGGCCTCGGTCTACAATGCCCAATGCGACCGCGAATGGAATACCCCCATCGGCGAGGCCCGCGCCTGCGGTGGCGATGCGCTGATGCGGATGGCCGCGCTCGATCAGGTTGGGGGCTACAATCCGGCGTTGATCGCGGGCGAAGAACCCGAGATGTGCGTGCGCCTGCGCCAAAGCGGCTGGAAGATCTGGCGGCTGGACGCGGAAATGACCCTGCATGACGCGGCGATGACCCGGTTCGGGCAGTTTTGGAAGCGCGCGCGGCGCGCGGGCCATGCCTATGCCGAGGGGGCGTATATGCACGGGGCGGCGCCCGAACGGCATTACGTGCCACAATTGAAACGCGCGGTCATCTGGGGGATCGCGATCCCGCTGGCAATCGTGGTTTTTGCGCTGATCGCCGGACCCGCAGGGCTGGTCCTGTTTGCGATCTATCCGGTGCAGATCGCGCGCCTGGCCCGCAAGGGCGGTAACCGCGCCTCCGCCTGGCAGGAAGCCGCGCTGCTGACGGCGGCAAAATTCGCCGAGGGGCTGGGCGTTCTGGAATTCCACCTGCGCCGCCTGACCGGAAAACGCGCCGGGCTGATCGAATACAAATAGCCCGGCGTGATGCGGACCGGGAGGCATCCCCCGGTCCGCATCCTAATCCGCATTAGATCAATCTGCGCCAAACAGATCGCGGGTGAACACCTTCGCCACGACATCTTCCAGTTCGGGCGCCATGCGGTTGGCAATGATCACGTCGGATTGCGCCTTGAACGCGTCGAAATCGCGCACGACCTGGCTGTTGAAGAACTCGTCCTCCTGCAGCGCCGGTTCATAGACGATAACCGGGATACCCTTGGCCTTGATCCGCTTCATGATCCCCTGGATCGAGCTTTGCCGGAAATTGTCCGACCCCGCCTTCATCACCAGCCGGTAAACCCCGACGACCCGGGGACGCCGCGCCAGAATCTGTTCGGCGATGAAATCCTTGCGGGTGCGGTTCGCATCGACCACGGCGCGGATCAGGCTTTGCGGCACATTGTCGTAATTGGCCAGTAACTGCTTGGTATCCTTCGGCAGGCAATAGCCGCCATAGCCGAACGAGGGGTTGTTGTAATGCATCCCGATCCGCGGATCGCGGCCGACACCTTCGATGATCGCGCGACTGTCGAGCCCGTTCGCCAGCGCATAGCTGTCGAGTTCGTTGAAATAGGCGACCCGCAGCGCAAGGTAGGTATTGGCGAACAGCTTGATCGCCTCGGCTTCGGACGAACCGCAGAAGATGACGGCAATGTCTTCCTTGATCGCGCCGCCCTTCAACAGGTCGGCAAAGATCCGGGCGCGGTCCGATTTCTCGCCCACCACGATCCGCGACGGATGCAGGTTGTCATAGAGCGCCTTGCCCTCGCGCAGGAACTCGGGGCTGAAAATCACGTTCGCGCAACCCATTTCGGCATTGATCCCGGCGGTGTAGCCGACGGGGATGGTCGATTTGATCACGATCGTCGCCGTCGGACAGATCCGGTTGACGTCGCGGATCACAGCTTCGACCGAACGGGTATCGAAATGGTTTGACACAGGATCATAATTGGTCGGCGTCGAGACGATGACGTAATCGGCCCCGGCATAGGCCTCCTCGGGCACGGTCGTCGCGCGCAGGTTCAGCGGGTGGCTGGCCAGATATTCCTCCACCTCGCGGTCTGCGATCGGGCTTTTATGCGCATTCACCTGCGCCACCCGCTCTGCGGAAAGATCCAGCGCCACCACCTCGTTATGCTGCGCGAGCAAGATCGCGTTCGACAGCCCCACATAGCCGATACCGGCAACCGCAATCTTCATCCATCTCTCCTTCATCGGCATCTCGTTCCGAGCCGAACATTTTGCCACGATCCCCTGCCGACTCAAGCCCGTCCCGGCCGTCAGGGAAAGAGTTTCATGATTTCTTCCCAGTGCAGGACAAAGGCAAGCCCCGTGAGCAGTAGCCCCACCCCCAGCCCCACGACATCATTCAGCGGATCCCAGGCCCGGTAATGCGCAACCATGCGCGCACGGATCGGATAGGTCAGCAACAGCGCCAGCCCAGGCGCGACGATCCCGCCCACTACCCCAAACAGATGGATCATCACGAACAGCAGTACCACCTGCACGATCGCCAGCGACACGGTCAGGAAGAAATGCCTGCGGCTGTCGCCATGCGCCAGCATGACGGCTTCCGTTCCGATCATCACATTGCTGGGGATCGCGTTGAGCGCGAAAAGCACCAGCATAGGCCCGGCCAGCGCATAGCGTGAATCGTATAGCACATCGACCAGCCAGGTTCCGCAAAAAGCCAGCACCACCGCGATGATCACCCCGAAAGCCGACAGCATCCGACCGGCGCGGCGGATTTTTTGCCGGGTCTCGTCGCTCTCGCGCGGGGATTTCATCCGGTATAGCGGCAACATCACCCGGCCGCTGACTGTAGTCACGATCAACACCGGCAGGCTGCCGAAGGTCTGGGCGATGCTGTAAATCCCGAAGGTCGTGACGTCGACATAAGTGCCAAGGATGGCGCGGTCGCTTGATGTGATCAGGAAGGTCGCGATCGTCGACAAAAAGATGAAGCGCCCGAAGCCGACGATCTCGTGGACGCTGGTCCAATCCCAGCGAAAGCGGTCCGGATGTCCTTCCATGAACAGCCGGACCAGAAGGTTGTTGAGCAGCGCGCCGATCACCTGCGACATCGCCAGCGCCCAGACCGAATGCCACCACCACGCCAGCAACACCGTCAGCAGCAGCGTGGCGAGTTGCACGAAGAGCTGGATGACCGTCAGCCGCCCAAGCGCCAGATGCCGCCCCGCCAACGCCGCCCGCATCGGCTGGAAGCCATTAACGACAAGCGACAGTGACGCGACCGGCAACAGGGTCAGCAGATCCGGATGGCCGTAGATCCGTGACACCGGCCATGCCAGCACGCAAGCCCCGAGCCACAGGATCCCGCCGCGGATGATTTGCAGCGTCCACGCCGTATCCAGGAAATCCGGATCGTCGCCGCGCTTGCTTTGCAGCACCGAAGTATTGATGCCGATGTCGGAAAAGGTCACCAGCGCGTAGATGAACACCTGCACCAGCGCCATCAGCCCGAAGGCCTCGGGGAACAATAGCCGCGTCAGAATGATATTCGACAGCAGCCGCATCCCGTTCATGCCGACCACGTTGGAGATCGACCAGAACGTCGCACGCAGGGCTCTGGCCCTGACGCCATCCCCCCTAATCATGTCCATTACCCGGCCCGGAGAGGATTGCGTCATGCCCGTCCCTTATCATTGGTCGGGCATGCCCACCCGCAGATCGCCGGCCGGGGCGACATGCTGGCGTTTCTACCCGGCGTCTTCTCGCCCGATCCCGCAGGGGCCATGGGCATCCCGGCCATCGCTTTGGATCCCCAGATCCCGTGATTAGCGGCAAACTAACAACCGTTTACCATAAAGGAAAGCACTCGGACGGCATTTCGCCATCCCGATGCTGCCTGCCACCGCCAGAGAACCCTGATCATCCTCCCCGAAAGTAAGGGTTCGCATAAGTAGAATTTCCTCCACAAGACACATGAAGATATTCTGAACTAAGACAAGCTGATACACTGAGGTTGTGTCGCATCGAAGCTGAGCGCCCCCAGCCGAAGGGCCTGCGTCACAGCCGCCCGCAGATCGGCCAGATCGAAGGTTTCCAAAAGCCGCAGGACCTAGACATATTCTCGTCGACCCTGCCGGTTCATTCGCGCCTCCATCAGGCGGCGCAGTGTGGCGAACTGCCTCCGGCAGATCCCAGCCTTGCAACGGGGCGGCCTGATCCAACGCATTGATTTTCTGCTCGATCAGCGGAAGGTAATGGATCGGGTCGAAGACGAGTTCATCGCGATCCCAGCATCGGGGATGGCGGGCGATCACCTCGCCACGGCAGCCGATCACCACCTCATGGACATAGATAGGCCCGGATCCAGACATCATGGTGGCCGTAAGCGTCCGGCACCGAGTAGTCGTTGGTCTTGTAGCGCACCAGCGATTGCGACGAGACGCGACCCGTATCCTGATCGCAGGCGTCGAACGGCGCCGCCGATCCGGACCAATGCCTCGCCAAAGTCGGCCTGTGCATGGCCCGGCGGATGAGACAGCGGCACGAACACTTCCTGGCCCCGCCGTTCCCGCTCCCGAATATAGTCTTTGATGATCGTGTAGCCGCCATCAAAACCACATTCGTCGCGGAGCCGGTCGAACACCCGCTTCGCCGTATGCCGCTGCTTGCGAGGCATGGTCAGATCCGCCTCAAGCCAGCCCTCGATGATCGGGATGAACGGATCAAGCTTCGGCCGCCTGATCTCCGATTGGCGCCGGTAGCCCGGCGGGACCGAAAACGACATCATCTTCCGAACCGTGTCACGCGTGTCACGCGAGATGTTGAACGTCCGCGCTGCTTCCCGCTGGCTCATGCCTTCCGGCGCAAGCCTGGCGAACTCTCAGATATAGCTCCACGCTGTAAATCCCCACGCCCTCCCTGCAGCCGCATAAAAGGTGGACGATTTTTAAGCCGCCCGCAGCAGCAACAGGCCGCCGCTTCCGTGGATTAATTTCGCACCGCCCTTCTCCTCGGTCAGCAGTGTTGTGCGGTTGCAGGATATGCGAAACGTAAACGCAACGTGTGTGGGGTCATTTTGGCACGGCTTTGCGCGCCACCTGGCAACGTTGCTGCGTCCACTTCCAGCGCAACGCCTGGACCCATTTGGCCCATGCCGGAAAGAGCGGGCGGCGGGGGTCGTCTCCGCCTTCGGTCAGGACACGCGGCCAAGGCCGCCATCACCCAGTGGCGCACTGTTGCCGATCAGGTCAGGATCAAGGTGCCAAAGCTCGCAGCCCTCATGGATGAAGCCGAGCATGACGTTCTGGCCTACCCCTGGGACACCTCCCGCGAAGAGCGCAGTACACAAGCTCGCTCCGGGGAATCCCCTCCATTTTTCGTCAAAGGCAAAACGCTTTAATCCGCGTCTCCCCCTGCGATGGGCAGATCCAGCGCAACACTCGACGCGGGCTTCAGCAGACCCGCATCTTCCAGCGCCTCGAGGTCCGGTAAAGCGCGCAGGGTCTCCAGCCCGAACCGGGCCAGAAACCCCGCCGTAGTGACATAGGTATAGGGCGCGCCGGGTTCCGGGCTGCGCGGACCTCGGGCGATCAGGCTCTGACGATGCAGCCGGGCAATCAGATCACGGCTGGTCTCGTGCCCGGTCAGACGCGAAATTTCGCCTCGGGTTACCGGCTGTAGATAGGCGATGATCGTCAGGACCAGCGCTTCGTTCTGCGTCAGGTCCCGCGTGCCATCGCCTTCGCCGCGCGCGGCGCGGATCGCGACGGCATATCGCGGCTTCGTCCGGAACTGCCAGCCACTGGCCACGCGGGCGATCTCGTAGGGTCGGCCAGAAAGCTCGGCCGCGATGTCTTCCATCAGCAGATCAAGGGCGCAATTCCGCCCCACGATGCGGGACAGCACCGCGCGGGGCACCGGCTCGGCAGAGGCGAAGAGCACCGCTTCAACCCGCGCCATCCATTCCCGCCAGCGTAAGGCTTGCGGCAGCTCAGTCAGTTCGGTGTCCAGGACCTCCGCCATCTCAGAGCCCATAAAGCCGGAAGGTCGGCCGCCCGGTCAGTTCGCGCACCAGCCCAAGGGTCGTCAGCCGGTCGAATAACCGGCGCGCGGCGCGGTCGCTGGCCTTCTCACCTGCCCGGGCGGTGAGAGCGTCTTCGGTCAACAACGCATGGACCGCGGCCCTCGCATCCCTGCCCCGCAGCTTTGGCGCCGCGGCCCTCAGTGCTTCCGCGCGGCAGTTCAGATCGGCATGCAGATCAAAAGCGGCCGCCGCCCCTCTGCACCATGCACCCGAGCAAGCTGCAAGCCAGTCGTTCCCTTCCAGCCGGAAGGCCGCGCGCGGCAGATGTGACGCCAGCAGCGGCACGGGACGATCCCAGCCGAGCGCCTGTGCCAGCAGGGCGTCGGCCAGCCAGAGCGCCAGCCCACGATAGACAGAACCGAGCGCCAGAACCTCGCGCGCCGCCTCTGCTGCGAAACGCAGCGGCATGGTGCGGCTGGCGGCAAACCGCCCGCCCAAATCGTGCAGGAGTTCCGCAACTGGATCAGTCGGCAGGTCGAAAAACTCTGGCAACCGTTTCGGCCAGTCTGCGGATCGTAGCGCGCGCGCGTCGCCGAGATGCCGCCAGCCGTTCAGCATCCGCCCCGCCGGGCCGGGATCGTCGCCCGGGCGCCGCAGTGCAAAGGCATCGCGCAGATCTGCCGCGCCTTCGCGGCGTCCTTCCAGTGCGGAAACCGCCACTGCGGAGGCCAGCGCCAGACGCTTGCGCCAGAGCGTCCCGACAAGATCTTCTGAACGCACGATGGGATCCATCATGGCGAGTGTTGCTCCTGCGGAAAACAACGCTGTTTCAAGCTGTTCCCGGTCGGCACCCTGTCGGATCCAGTGCGGCAATCCGGGCTGTGCCAGAAGAGGGAAAAGAGATGATTCCGGAGTGCTGACCATACTGAAACGGTAGCATGAGGCGGCGGAATATACTATAATAATTACCAATAAGCGCCGCGCCTGTCTTTTATAAAAAACATCCGATAATCTTGCATTATCGGATGTTATGAAATCCTATAGAGACCTATAGAGAGGCAGTACGTGACCACCGAAACAGCCGAAAATCGCACCCGGATCGCCTCGGCAAGGCCCTGCAGGAGATGGGTTTTCGTCAGGATTTCCGGGGCCGAACTGAAGGTCGCGCCAAGGCCGATGATGCAACACCGCCCGGTCTCTGCTAGGCTCGGACACGACAGGACAGGAACAACGTGATGCCAGCCAAGCCCGCCACGCCCCCAACCGAGAAACATGGTCGCGCCACGCCATCCGCGCGGCTTCTGGCAAGCGCAATCGCAAGCCAGCAGATCGAGGGCCTGCATCTCAACCCGCAGGCAGCGGCCGAGTTGCGCCAGGTGGAAGCCGGAACCCTGAGCCCGTCCGATCTGCGAACCCGTCTGCTGGAACGCCATCGCAGGCCGGCCTCGGCGGGCTGAAGCATGGCAAAGTACGACAGCGACGACCGGCACCTATATCCGGGGTCGGGAGTCCTCATCAATCTGCTCGGCATCACGAACCAGCCTGCGCTCGATGATGCGGAGGCCGAGATCATCCTTCTGGCCACGCTCGAGATCGGGAACGCCCCCCTGCCCGAACCCGCCGAAGGGCCGGGCTTCGGATATCTGCTGGCGATCCATGAAGTGCTGTTCCGTGACATCTATCCCTGGGCCGGCGTGGTGCGGGACGTTGACATCTCCAAGGGCGACAATCGCTTTGCCAACTGGCGCTTCATCGCACAGGAGGGCGGCCGACTCACCGCCGATCTCGCGCAGGAGAACTGGCTTGAAGGACTGGCGATAGAACGCTTCGCTGAGCGGATGGCGTGGTACATGAGCGAGCCGAATGTTCTGCACCCCTTCCGGGACGGCAACGGGCGCGCCTTACGCGAATATGTGCGCTACCTAGCGGACCGGACGGGACATCCCCTGACATGGGAAGGTGTCGCGCCAGACGAGATGCTTACGGCCTCCATTTCAGCCTATCGCGGCGATACTGCGCCTCTTTCAGTGCTGCTTCTTCGCCAGATCGAGGCCGAAGGCCAAGATGATTGAGAACCCTCCACCCCCTGCCCCGCTGGATCATCAGCCGCCTGCCCTGCGCGATCTGGCTGAGCGCGCCCGCGGTTACGCTGAAGCGGCCAGTTCCGCCAACACCCGCAAAGCCTATGCCGCCGACTGGAAGCATTTTGCCGGATGGTGTCGCCGCGAAGGCCTCGACGCCCTGACGCCGGATCCACAGGTCGTTGGCCTCTATATCACCGCCTGCGCCAGCGGCGCTAAATCCCTCGGCGGGCGCAAGAATGCGGTGTCCACCATCGAACGACGGCTATCGGCGCTGGTCTGGGCCTTTACCCAACGCGGGTTGTCCCTCGATCGGCGCGACCGTCATGTCGCCACGGTTCTGGCCGGGATCCGCAATAACCATGCCGCGCCGCCGCGCCAGAAAGAGGCGATTCTGCCCGAAAACCTGCTGGCCATGCTGGAAACCTGTGACCGCGGCACGCTGCGCGGGTTGCGCGATCGGACCATGCTGCTGATCGGCTTTGCCGGCGGCCTGCGGCGATCCGAGATCACCGGGCTTGATGCCGGACGCAACCAGACGGAGGACGGCCGAGGTTGGGTCGAGATTCTGCCCGGCGGACTGCTTGTGACCCTGCGCGGCAAGACCGGCTGGCGCGAGGTGGAGATCGGCCGCGGATCGTCCCCCGCCACCTGCCCGATCGCGGCGCTGGAAATCTGGCTGAAGTTGGCGCGCATAAGCCAGGGCCCCCTGTTCCGCCGAGTCACCGGACAAGGCAAGGACATCGGCCCGATGCGGCTGAACGACCGCGAGGTCGCGCGTGTGGTCAAGCGCGCCGCCCAGGCCGCCGGGCTGCGGGGCGATCTGCCGGAGAAGGACCGCCCTGCCCTCTTCTCGGGACATTCCCTGCGCGCTGGCCTCGCCTCCTCGGCCGAGGTCGATGAACGGCATGTGCAGAAACAGCTTGGCCATGCGAGCGCTGAGATGACCCGCAGGTATCAGCGCAGACGCGACAGGTTCAGGGTGAACCTGACCAAGGCCGCGGGGTTGTAAGCCGTCTTCTCGCTGAATTGATCATCCATTTCGACTTAGATCGTCCCGCGAGGTGCTCAGTCTGTTTGTCCCCACCGATGGCTCTGTTGCACAAATCCCATCAGGGATTCATCTCGTGAATCCAGCGTGGTAGCTGAAGGGCATGAGCAGACCGAACACCCCGACCTATACCACCCTCAACTGGCGCGCGTATAACAGTGCGCTCAAGCGCCGCGGATCGCTGACGATCTGGTTTGATCCCGACATGGCCTGGGCGGCGCAGCCGACAGGCAAGCGGGGGCGACAGCCCGTCTACAGCGATGCCGCCGTCCAGA
>JAATGA010000485.1 GCA_015654855.1 Rhodobacterales bacterium | reverse complement strand
TGACAGGTTCTCGATCCGCTCATCAAGGTTCGGGGTCTTGACCCGCAGCCGCTTGCGCATGTCCTCGCACAGAACGCTCATGCCCTTTTCGTCGACGAAGCCCGCCTTCGCGTGCCCCTGCATCAGGGCCGCGATCTGCATGTTCTCGAGAATCGAGAGTTCGAGGAAACACCCCGTATCCTTGCGGTCCTCGGTCAACAGCGCCATCCCCTCGCGCATCGCGTCGGCGGGCGAGCGGATGGCGACCTGGCGTCCGTCAATGTGAATGGTGCCGCCGGTCGCGGGCGTCACGCCAAACAGCGTTTCGGCCACATTGGTGCGCCCCGATCCGACCAGCCCGGCAAGCCCCAGGATCTCGCCCCGGCGCAATTCAAAACTGATATCGTGAAAGACCCCCGCAAGGCTGAGGTTCTCGACCTTGAGGATGGTGTCCTTGATCTCGGCCTCTTCCTTCGGGAACATCTCGGTGATCTCGCGGCCCACCATCATGCGGATGATGTCGTCGCGGGTCACGTCCTTGCTGGCGCGGGTGCCGACATAAGTGCCGTCGCGGAACACCGAGAACTCATCGGCGATCTCGAACAGTTCGTTCATCTTGTGGGTGATGTAGACGATGCCCACGCCCTTGGCGCGCAAATCGCGGATGATGGCGAACAGATGCGCGACCTCGGATTCGGTGATGGCCGAGGTGGGCTCATCCATGATCAGCACGTCCGAACGATAGCTGACAGCCTTGGCGATCTCGACCATCTGGCGTTGCGCCACGGTCAGGGTGCTGATTTCGGCCGTCGGATCGAGATGGATGTTGAGCTGCGCGAACAGATCGCGGGTCATCTGGGTCATCCTGGCGTGGTCAATGAACCCGAAGGCATTCTTCGGTTCGCGGCGGATCCAGATGTTCTCGGCCACCGTCATCCATGTCATCAGCGCCAGTTCCTGATGGATCATCGCGATGCCGCGTTCGAGCGCGTCAAGCGGCCCCTTCAGTTCCACCTCCTCACCGCGCAGCCGGATGCTGCCGCGATCGGGCGTGTAGATGCCGGCGATGATCTTCATCAGCGTCGACTTGCCCGCCCCGTTTTCGCCCATCAGCGCGTGAACGGTGCCCGGCCGCAGCCGGAACTGCACATTGTCGAGCGCCACGACACCGGGGAATTCCTTGCGAATTCCCTCGATCTCAAGCAGCGGACAGGGCACGGCGCCGACCGGCGCGCTGGCCTCAAGAACCCCTCCAAGATCCCCCGTCGTCATCATCTGAACCTCCCTCTGGGCCTGCGGGGCCCGGTGCGGATGCCCGGATCATCCGGGCACCCGGTCACGTGATCAGTTGTTCGCGGTGTATTCAGCCAGGTTTGCCGGCGTCACGAGTTCAAACGGCACGGCCGTCCTGGCTTCATAGGGCTGCCCCCGCGCGATCTTCAGAACGGTGTCGACCGCGCCTTCCCCCTGACCCTTGGCCGATTGATAAACGGTCACATCGAGATCGCCGCCCTTCATCGCGGCGAGCGCGTCCTGCGTCGCATCGACGCCCGCGACCACGACGGTCTTCATGTCGAAGCCAGAGGATTTCAGCGCCTGAACCGCACCCAACGCCATCTCGTCGTTGTTCGCCAGAACCGCATCGGGCTTCATCCCCGAGGTGATCCAGTTGGTCATCAGGTCCATGGCGGGCGTGCGCATCCAGTTGGCGGTCTGCGCGTCGAGGATCTTGATCCCGTCGCAGGGCGGGTTCTTCAGCACGCGCTCTGCAGCGGCGGTGCGCCCACGCTGACCGGTGGTGCCAAGCTGCCCCATCAAGATCACCGCGCTGCCCTTGCCATCCATCAGCTTGCAGACCTCGGTGGCCTGCAATTCACCGGCCTGTTCCTCGTCGGAGCCAACCCATGCCTGCTTGTCCGGGAACGTCTCCATGTTGGCGGGCAGCATGTTGACGAAGACGAGCGGAATCCCCGCCTGTGCGGCGATCTTCGACATCGCCTTGCCCGAGTCGGCATCGACCAGCATGGTGATGATCCCGTCCACGCCAGAAGCGACGAAATTCTCGATCTGCGATTGCTGGCGCGCGATGTCGCCCTGCGCATCTTCCATCTGCACCTGCACGCCGATATCGTCGGCATGGCGCTGGATGTTGTGGCGCAGCACCGTCAGATAGTTGTCGTCGAACAACGACATTGCCACGCCGATCTTCTCGGCCTGCGCGGCACCGGCCATCAAGGCACAGATCGCCGTCGTCAGAATCAATTTCTTCATGTCTGTCTCCTCCCCAAAATGCAGGCGCAGCGGCTCCTCCCGCCGGGCGTGCAGAACAACGGGAAGATGCCGATCACGGCCTTCCGGGCATAATTGCCCGCGCGCGGCGCAAACGGCCGCGGTCTTGCCTTTGATCGGAACTCCCCCCTTTGACGCCCTCCAGCGTCATGGCACGCCCGCGAACGGATGCACCGTGTCCCCAGCGGCAGATTCCCGCTTCCTCCTGCCAAACCTTAGCGGGCGATGAAGGTTATTGCAACGATAATTGCAGTATTGACCATTATTTGCAATTATCGTTCCAAATCATTGCGGCGCTTGCAATACCCCCGCCCCGCCACCGGTCATGATCGCCACGATCTGGTCGCAGTAATCGGTGGCGAACAGGCCATCGCGCGCGGTGGCCGCGCCCGGCGCACGGGTACCCGCACGCGCCGCATCGGCCCAGGCCTGATCCTGCAAACGATAGCTATCGGCAAACCGCCCGATCCAGTCCGGGGGGAAAGGCTGGCTTTCGACCCCCGCCCGCCGCACCCGGCCGAGCACCGGCTCCGCCATCACGAGGGTCCCCCCGCGCCCGACAAGGCGCGTCTCGATCTGATAGCCATAGGCCGCGTTCATGAAGACCTCGATGCGCACCACCGTACCCCGGTCGGTCGCAAGTTCCGCCAGCAGCAGATCGCCCGCATCGCCCACCTGCGTGATCCGCACCGAGATATATTCCGCCCCCAGAATCCAGCGGCAGATGTCGATTTCATGCACCATCGCATTGGTCACGATCATCGGCCCACTGAACCATGGCGGCACCGATTGGTTCCGGTGCGCGCAATCAAGTAGCAGTGGCACCCCCGCCTGCCCGGCCTCGAGCGCGGCGCGCATGTCGCGGTAGGCCGGGTCAAAGCGGCGCATGAACCCCACCGTCACCAACCCGCGTGCGTCCGCCGCCACGATCTGGCGGCACTCGGCCGCCGTCGCGGCCAGAGGCTTTTCGCACAGCACGGGCTTGCCCGCCGCGATGGCCGCCAGCACCAGATCGTGGTGGGCGGCGTCGGGCGCCGCGATCAGCACCGCATCGACCGCATCACTGGCGATCAGGTCCAGCCCGTCGGCAAAGACCTCTCCCCCCGCCGCCGCGGCCTCGGCCCGCGCGGGATCGGCATCCGACACCGCCGCGAGCCGCGCCCCGCCAATACCCGTGGCGAACAGACGGGCATGAAACCCGCCCATCACGCCCGCGCCGATCACACCGACGTTCAGCATGGCTCACTCGGCCAGATACTTGTCGGCCTGATCGGGGGTGACCAGCTCGAACGGGATATAGAGCGCGCGTTCCGTCACCGGCTCCTTGCGGGCCATGGCGGCGGCCATCTCGGCGCCGCGAATGCCCTGCGTGCGGGCATCCTGGAACACCGTCAGGTCGATGTCGCCTGACTTCAGCGCCATCAGCGCATCGGGCGTCGCGTCGATCCCGGCCACGACCACATCGCCCTGCGGCACGCCCGCCGCCTTCAGCGCCTGCGCCGCGCCGATGGCCATCTCGTCGTTGTTCGAGAAGATCACGTCGGGCTTGATCCCGGCCGAAAGCCAGTTCGACACCAGATCGTTCGCCTTGCTGCGCGACCAGTCGCCGACCTGCGTATCCTCGATCTTGATGAAATCGCAGGCGGGCGATTTCACGAACTCCTGCACCGTTTCGGTGCGCACCCGCCCGGCCTGAATGAACAGATCTCCCGCGAGGATGAGACCGGTGCCCTGCTTGCCCTCGCCGATCTTTTCCTTGACGAGACGGCAGGCCTCGGTCGCCTGAATGGTGCCGGCATCGACCTCGCGCGAGCCGACGAAGCCCTCGAGATCGCCCAGTTTCGTCACGTTCGGCGGCTCGCGGTTAATGTTGACGATCGGGATACCCGCCGCATTCGCCATCTTGTCCATCTGGATGATGGAATCCGAATCCACCGCCACGACGATGATCGCGTCGACGCCTGACGAGATGAAATTCTGGATCTGGCTGATCTGGCGCGGAATGTCGTTCTGCGCATCCTCGAATTGCAGGGTGACGCCCGCCTTCTGGCCGCCCTCCTCAATGCCGTGGCGCAGGATGGTCAGGAAGTTGTTGTCGAACTGCGCCATGGCGACGCCGATCTGTTGCGCCTGTGCGCTGGTGCTGGCCGCGAGCGCGAATGCCGCGCCGATGATCAGGTTTCTCATCACGTTTCCTCCCATGGTGATGTCAGTTGAAGGTGCAGGGTACCCAGACCCCGCCCCCGGCGTTCGACCGGATCGCGGCCTGGATGAAGGCGACGCCCGCCGCACCCTCCGCAAGCCCCGGACAGGCGAGCAGCCCCTCGGGCAGCGTGCGCCCGTCGCGGCGCGCCTCGATGGCGACGGCGAATTCCTCGTAGAGATTGCCCCAGGCGTCCGACAACGCCTCGGGGTGGCCGCGCGGGATATGCACGAACCGCGCCGCATCGGACAAAACCCCCGCCCCGTGCCCGCGCGAGATGCGGATATGCGGCGCGTTGAAGGGCCGGTGATGCAGGTATTCGGGGTTCTCCTGATCCCATTCGAGGGTACCTTCGGTCCCTGAAATGCGGATGCGCAAGGCGCAGCTCGCCCCCGCCGCCGCCTGCGAGATGAGCAGCGTGCCCGGCACCTCGCCCGCGAACCGGCAGGTCATGAAGGCGGTGTCCTCGAGCGGCTGATCGGCACCGAGCCGGTGGAAATCGGCGCGCAGATGCGTCATCTCGAGGCCCGAGACGAACTCCGCCAGATGATGCGCATGGGTGCCTATATCGGCTGTCGTCGCCGCACCGCCGACCTTGGCCGGGTCCTGCCGCCAGGGCGTGCCGGACCATGCGGCATCGGCGGGCAACAGGGCAAGTTCCTGAAAATACTCGACATGGATCTGCGTGATCCGGCCGATGGCGCCCTCGCGCACCATCTGGCGCGCCTGCCGCACCATGGCATGCGAGGCGAAGGAATAGGTCACGCCGAAGACCACGCCCGTCTCGCGCTGCCGCTCGATCAGGGCCCGCGCCTCATCGAGCGTGTTGACCAGCGGCTTGTCGCAGATCACGTCGATGCCCGCGTCCATGAAGGCCATTGCGACGGGCGCGTGCAGGTGGTTCGGCACGGTGATCGCCACCGCGTCGATGCCGTCCGGGCGCGCCGCCTCGGCCCGTGCCATCTCCCGCCAGTCGGCATAGCTGCGATCGGGCGCAAAGCCCCAGTCGCGCCCCGACGCCACCGCGACCTCGGCGCGCGACGACAGCGCCCCCGCCACGATGTCCCACCGGTCCGACAGCCGCGCGCCGCGCGCATGCACCCGCCCGATGAAGGCCCCCGCGCCGCCGCCCACGACGCCGAGGCGTAGCCTCCGGCACGCCGGGGGCAAACCCCCGGTCGTGTTTTCGTTTTCCATGAAGTCCTCCCTCGACCGTTACCGGCCGTCTCCGACGCGCATCAAAGACGACCGCGCCCAATTATGCAACAACAATTGCGGAAATATTTATCGGAACTATTCATTGCCACTTCAGACCGCCCAGCCCAGCCCTTCAGCCGTCAGCGCGGCCTCGGCGCAGGCGATATCCTCGTGCCCGGCCACGCCCGACACCCCGATCGCGCCCACCACGACGCCCTGATGCACGATGGGCAGGCCACCGCCCCAGACGATCAGCCGTTCGCGATTGGCCAGGACGATGCGCGAATCGTCGCGCACCCGGACCTCTTCGAAATAGGCCTCGGTCGATTTCTGCATCAGCGCGGCGGTATAGGCCTTGTCGGTCGCAAAGCCGAGGATGTGGCGCCCGACCCCGTCGCGGCGCAGCGCTGCCAGAACCTCGCCCTCGGGGTCGGTCACGACAATGGCCACCCCCCAGCCCCTTTCCCCCGCCAACCGGTTCGCATGGGTGACCAGCGACAGCGCCGTTTGTGCCGAAAGCACCTGTTTCGTAACGATCATGACATTCTCCTCAGGGGGCGGGCGGCGGCGGGAACAGGAACTCCACCGCCGGATCGGGCACGAAGCGCCAGTTGCGCCGCGGCCCCGCCATGACGTTCAGGTAATACAGCTCGAACCCGTAGGGCGCGCCGCAGGGGTGATGCCCGCGCGGGACCAGAACCACATCGCCATCGCTGACCGCCATGGTTTCATCCAGCAGACGGTCATCGGTGTAGACCCGCTGAAAGGCAAAGCCCTGCGCCGGGTTGAGACGGTGGTAATAGGTCTCCTCCAGATAGGTGATGCGCGGAAAATCATCCTCGTCGTGGCGGTGGCTGGGGTAGGAAGACCAGTTGCCCGCCGGGGTGAAGACCTCGGTGACCAGGAGGCTGTCGCAGACATCCTCGGCCTCCATCGCGATGTTGTTGATCAGACGCCGGTTCTGGCCCGCGCCGCGTTCGGTCAGCACGATCCCCTCGGGGCCGAGCCGCCGCGCCGGGTGGTTGCCCCGCCCCGGCGCCGCACAGACGGCGATGGTGCAATCGGTCACCGCCTCGGCCCGCCAGTCCTGCCCGTTGGGGACATAGAGGCTATGCGGCGCGGTCTTCTCGAACACATCCATCCGCTCGCCCAGGGTGCCCCAGTCCTGCCCGGCGGCGCGGAAACCGGCCTTGCCCTCGATCATCACGAGGATCACCTCATTCGTCCCGGTCGCCTCGGCCACCACATCCCCCGGCCGGAGCCGGTAGAGCGAGAACCCGACATAGCGCCAACCTGCCGTGGCGGGCGTGACCTGATGCACCTTGCCGTGGGTGCCGAAGGGGCGCAGCAACAGGGTCATGGCTGCTTCTCCTTATCCGGGTTGAAGGTGACGAAGAAGCGGTAGCCCGCCCATGCGCTCACCGCCGCGAAGGCCAGCCCCCATCCGGGGCTGCCGGTGACGAATTCGAAGACCGCCCAGACGAGGCAGATGCCGGTCAGCACCACCCGCAGCCACAGCGGCCGGAACCGTGGATCATCGAGGTCAAACATGGCTCGCCTCCGGTTGCGGGGCGCGGGCCCGGTCCCAGATGCCGCACAGCCGCGTGTAGCGCACGGCCATTTCCGCGACCGCCGCCGCATCGTCGATTCGTCCGGCCATCCAGTCGCGCGCGACCGTGCCGAAGATCGTGCGACCGACCGCGAAGCCGCGCACGAGGGGCTGTTTCGCCGCCACCCGGAAGCTCTCGGCCAGTTCCGCCTCGGGCGCGTCGAGGCCAAGAACCACGATCCCGCGTGTATGGGGATCGTTCTCCTCGATCGCGGCGACGGCATTCGTCCAGGCGCGCGCGGTCTTCATCGGTTCAAGCTTCCACCAGTCGGGGTAAATGCCGATCTCATAGAACCGCCGGATCAGCCGCGCGGTGGTGTCGTCATCGACCGGCGCGACCTTGGACGGGATAATTTCCAACAGGAATTCCAGCCGGTTGCGCCGCGCCGCCGTGAACAGGCAGGTGACGACCGCCTCCTGTTCCGCGCGCATTTCGGGCGTGTCGTCGGGGTGGCAGAAGCACAGGACCTTGACCACATCCTCCAGCGCCCAATCCGCCAGCCCGCCGTAATCCGCCCCGAGCCCGGGTTCGAGCGTCAGCGGCCGCGAGCCCGGCCATTCCACCGGCCGCCCGATCCACAGCCCCGTCCCCGACGCGGCGTAGAGCGCATCGCGCCCCAGCCGGTCGTCACACAGGATGCCATAGCCCGGCTGGCCGCCCTGCACCTGCAACGCGGTGCTCAGGCAAAGCTGCTTGAACGCGCCGATCTTCGCCTTGGTCGCGCCCGGCAGATCCTCCAATTGCATCCGGTGATCGAAGGCAAAGACCCGCATCGTGGACCAGTCGCCCTTGCGGTTGGTGGACCAGTGGATCTGTTCAAGCGCCGCGTCATTGCGCAGATCCGGCCGCACCACCCCGCGCCGGAGGAAGAACCGGAGCTCCTCCCACGACGGGTAGGCGGGCGTGCAGCCATGGCGGCTGACGGCGAAGGCCCCACATGCATTGGCGTATTCGAGCGCCTTCGGCCAGCCCTCGCCATCGAGCCAGCCCTTGAGCAGACCCGAGAAGAACCCGTCCCCCGCGCCGAGCACGTTGAACACCTCGATCGGGAATCCCGGCCCCGCCTCGCCATCATCGAGGCTGGCGGGAATGGCGCCGGTAAAGGCCACCGCCCCCTTGGCGCCGCGTTTGCACACCAGAGTGGCAGCGCTAACATCGCGGACCGCACGCAGGGCGGCGAGCGTATCGGTGCTGCCGCCCGCAATGTGGAACTCTTCCTCGGTGCCAACGATCAGATCGAACAGGTGCAGGTGCGATTTCAGCTTGGCGGTCACGGCAGCGCTTTCGATGAAGCGGCTCTCGCCGTCGCCATGCCCCGCCAGCCCCCACAGGTTCGGCCGATAGTCGATATCAAGCGCCACCCTGGCGCCATGCTTGCGCGCCAGATGCAGCGCCTTGAGCGTGGCCGCCTCGGTGCGCGGATGGCTCAGATGCGTGCCGGTCGCCACCACGGCGCGGGCCTGGACGATCAGCGCCTCGTCGATGTCATCCTCGCACAGCGCCATATCGGCGCAGTTCTCGCGGTAGAAGATCAGCGGGAAGTGGTCCTCGTCGCGGATGCCCAGCAGGACCAGCGCGGTCAGCCGCTCGGGATCTGTCTTGACCCCGCGCACATCGACACCCTCGCGCGCCAGTTCCTCGCGGATGAGGCGGCCCATGTGTTCATCCCCCACCCGGGTGATGAGCGCCGATTTCAGCCCGAGCCGCGCCGTCCCCGCCGCGATATTGGTGGGCGAGCCGCCGATGTATTTGCGGAACGATCCCATATCCTCAAGCCGGCCGCCCACCTGGGCACCGTAGAGGTCAATCGAGGATCGTCCGATGGTGATGAGGTCCAGTGTCTTGGTCATGCGCCCTCCTCCCAAAGGCGGGGCCTTGCCCCTTTCGCGCGTTGCAGTCAGGGGCCAAGGCCCCGGTTCAGACGGCCACTGGCGTGACCCAGGGTTGATCCGCGGCCTCGTGGCTGTCGACCACCGCCTCGACGAAGGCGACGCCCTTCAGCCCGTCATAGGTCAGCGGCAGGTTCTGCCCGATGATCCCCGGCTCACGCCCCTCGCGGCGCGCCGCGATCGCCTCGGCGAAGCCGAGATAGAGGTTCGCGAAGGCCTCAAGATACCCTTCGGGGTGGCCGGGCGGCGTGCGGGAGCGGGCCTTGGCATCGGACGACAGATCGGCGGCACCGCGCTTGATGATCTCCACCC
>JAATGA010000350.1 GCA_015654855.1 Rhodobacterales bacterium | reverse complement strand
TGAACAGATCGCCCGATGCCAGCTTTGTACCGCGCCGGGTGGTGACCCAATCGCGGAAGCTGACGTGCATGTCTTCGAGCAGGCGGGTCAAGCGGGCGATGTCTTCGGGCTTTTCCGGGCGGAACGGGTCGAGGAAGCTTTTGGAGCCGCCGGCCGTATACACCCGCCGCGCGATGCCATGTCGTTCGATGAATCCGTCCAGCCCGAACCCCGCCGAGATCACCCCGATCGAGCCCACCACCGAGGTTGTATCCGCCCAGATGTCATCCGCCGCGCAGCCCAGCCAGTAACCGCCCGAGGCTGCCACATCCTCGACGAAGGCATGGACAGGGATGTGCTTTTCATCGGCCAGCCGTCGGATCCGTGCCGCGATCAGCGACGATTGCACCGGCGAGCCGCCGGGCGAATTGACGATCAGCGCCACGGCATCGGGTTTGCCTTTGGCAAAGGCGCGCTCGATCAGCGGCGCCAGCGCGGCATCGGACAGGCCTGGCGCGCCGGGGCGGGTGATGCCGATGGTGCCTTGCAGGCGCAGGACGGCCACCCGTTTCGGACGGGCGCGGAAGCGGGAGGGGAGGAGGCGGGTGATATCCATCCGACCGATTTAGGGGGCCGGACCGGTCGGGGCAAGCGGCGGCGACGCGGGTGGATAGACTTTCGCGTGAGAAGGGGGCAGTTTGCCCGCATTCCGGTCCGGAGGTTTCCATGTCCCTGCCCGAAGGCGCGATCCGCATCACCCTGCCCGACGGGGCGGAACAGGTCCTGCCCGAAGAGGTGCCGGTGGCGCTGGTGTATGATGGTACGACGCAGGCGGTGATGATGGCGACGCCTGCCGATCTGGAGGATTTCCTGATCGGGTTTGCGCTGACCGATGGACTGATCGCGTCGTCCGCCGAACTTTCTGGGGTCGAGGTGCTGCGTCAGTCACGCGGGATCGAGGTGCGGGGATGGCTGGCCTCCGGGGCCGGGGTGCGCTTTATGGAGCGGCGCCGGGCGATGGCGGGGCCGGTGGGTTGCGGGTTATGCGGCATAGACAGTCTGGAACAGGCGTTGCGCCCGCTGACGCGGGCGCCCGGGCGCCCCGCAAGCGGGGGCGCGGCTGCGGCCGGGCTGACGCCCGGCCTTGCCGCGCGGGCGCTGGACGACCTGCGGGGGGGGCAGGTGTTGAAGGATGCAAGCCGCGCCACCCATGCGGCGGGGTTCTGGAGGCCGGACGTCGGGATCGTGGCGCTGCGCGAGGATGTCGGGCGGCATAATGCGCTGGACAAGCTGGTGGGGGGGCTGGCCCGGCAAGGCGTCGATCCGGCACGGGGGGCGGTGGTGATGACCTCGCGCGTGTCGGTCGATCTGGTGCAGAAGGCGGTGATCGCCGGGGCGGGGGCGCTGATCGCGCCCTCGGCGCCGACTGCGCTGGCGGTGAGCGAGGCGCAGGCGGCGGGACTGCGGCTGTTCGCGCGCGGGCCGGACGGGCTGACGGCCTATACGACGGCGGATTAAGGGTTCTTGATCCGATCCAGCTTGGCATTCAATTCCGATGCCTCGCGGCGGGCACTGCGCAGCCCGTCCATCGCGGCGCGCAATTCGGCCTCGGTCTGCGCGAGCTGGTTGGTCAGTTCCGCCTCGCGGGTTTCCATGTAGCCTAGTGCCTGATCGCGGGTTTCCTCGGCCTCGTGCAGGGCCTGCGCCATCTGTTCCAGCTCGCCCATATCGGCCTTGGACACCCGCGTCAGCCGATGCATCAGCCAGCAGGCGAACCAGCCGAGGCAGAAGAAGACAAACAGGATGATCGCGGTGGCGATGACGAATTCGGTTCTGTTCATGGGCTGTCCCTGTCGTCGGCGGTCGGGGAAGGGGGCGAGGCGCGCATCAATCGGACGTCTCTGCGGTGTCCGATTTCGCGGTGCCGGGTCTTTCCATGGGCCGCGCCGGGGATTCGGAGGCGGGCGCCACGGGGATCTGGATCGTCGGATCCTGTTCGGGCAGGGCCCCGGCGGCAGGGTCAGCCTGCTGCGCGACACCCGGCTGCGCCGTCGCACCGCCGTCGTCGTCGATCGCATCCATCGGCGGGGCATCGTCGCCGCTGTCCGCCGGGGTGGATGGTTCGGGCGGAACGACCGGATCCTGACCCGCCCCGGCGCCGGAGGCGGCGGCATCGGGCGTGGCCGGGGGCGCATCGCCGGTTTGCATCGGCGCGCCATCCAGCAGGACGAATTCGATGCGGCGGTTCGCCTCGCGGCCGTCCTCGGTGCCGTTATCGGCGATCGGCTGGCTTTCGCCATAGCCCTTGGCGATCAGATTTCCGGTCAGCACCCGGCGGTCCATCAGCGCCTGCAACACTGATTCCGCCCGTTGCTGCGACAGGGTCAGGTTCATCTCGTCCCGGCCCTGGCTGTCGGTGTGGCCTGCGATCTCCATGCGGAAATCCTGACAATCCTTCATCGCCGCCGCCAGAGCGTCGAGCGTCGCCCGCCCGTCAGCGGCAATCACCGCCGAGCCGGGCTCGAACGTGATCTTGCTATCCGCCAGCACGCCGTTCAGCCGGTCGATG
>JAATGA010000137.1 GCA_015654855.1 Rhodobacterales bacterium | reverse complement strand
TCGATATGGGCGGTGACGCCGACACCGGGCTTGCGGTCGAGCTTTTTGACCGTGGCCTTTTCCATGATTTTCAGGCCCGCCTTGACGAATTGCTTCTTCGCGAAGGCGCTGATTTCGGCATCTTCCACGGGCAGAACCCGGTCCATGACCTCGCAAACCGTGGTATCCGCCCCCAGAGTATTGAAGAAGCTAGCGAATTCGATGCCAATCGCGCCCGAGCCGATGACCAGCAGCTTTTTCGGCATCCGCTTCGGTTGCAGCGCGTGTTTGTAGGTCCAGACCAGATCGCCATCCGCCTCCAGCCCCGGCAGTTCGCGCGCCCGCGCGCCGGTGGCGAGGATAATGGCTTTCGAGGTCAGCTCTTCGCTACCCTTGTCGGTCTTGACGATCACCGTCCCGGGTTTCGGCAGGGTCGCGGCGCCCATGAAAACCGTGACCTTGTTCTTCTTCAGCAGATGGCCCACGCCGCCCGCAAGCTGCTTGGCCACCCCGCGCGAGCGTTGCACCACCGCGTCGAGATCATAGCCGATCCCGTCCGCCTTCAGCCCGAACTCCTTGGCCCGGTGCATCAGATGGAACACCTCGGCCGAACGCAGCAGAGCCTTGGTCGGGATACAGCCCCAGTTCAGGCAGATACCGCCCAGATGCTCACGCTCCACCACCGCGACCTTCAGGCCCAGTTGCGCGCCCCGGATCGCGGCGACATAGCCGCCGGGGCCGGCGCCGATCACGATCATATCAAAGCTGGCGGCCATCTTCCTCTCCCTCGGAAAAACTAGTTTGGCATTAAACTATTTCCCCCGCGCGCGCAACGCGGGGGGCGCCATGGGGTCATGCGCCCCCTGCATGGCTTTGGCGAGCCGCCTCTGCCGCGGCGGCGTAACCGCCGTTTTGCAGAAAATCCGCCTCCTCCGGGGTGATCTCGCGGCCAAGGGCGGCATTGCGGAAGGGAAAGCGGCCGAAGCTCGCAATGATCTCGCGATGGGCCAGCGCGTGGATCAGATTGTCCGGGCTTTCGGCCATGCGGTCGCGAAACAGTTCGACCGACAGATCCTGATCGGCCATATCCTCGGAATGCTCGAAGGGCAGATAGAAGAACTGCCGCTCCGGCTCCGGCGCGTCGAGGTCCCAACCATGGTCCAGCGCCTTGCGCGCCGCCTCGCGCGCCTTCGGATCGGAAGCAAACGCAAGCGCGGTGCCGCGATGGATGTTGCGCGGCAACTGGTCGGTCAGCACCAGATATGCCAGCGTGCCGACCGCGCCCTCGACCCAGTGGTCCAGACCGCCGGTCCGCGCGGCCTCTGCCAGGTCGCCGAACCGCGCCCGGCACTCGCCGTCCAGATCCTCGCTCCCGGCATACCAGCCTTCGGGGCCGACCTCGCCCAGCCAGAAATCCAGCACCTCGACCGGGTTCGACATGTCCCGTCTCCCTCTGCTGATCGCCGGGGTCAGCCTGACAGCCTTTGCCGCGCGCGGCAAGGCAAAGGCGGCGTCAGTTCCGCCCCTCAAGCACCGCGCCCACCGCGAGCGACGAGGCGGTCGGCGTCAGGGCCGAGACGGGGGCCGAGACGGCGGGTGTGCTGCGCCGCGTCATCCGCCAGCCGGTATAGCCGACCTGCGCCACATAAAGCACCCCGATGAAAAGGAAAAAGCCCCGCGCGCCCACGACGCCCATCAGCCAGCCGGTGACAATGGGGCCAAAGATCGCGCCGAATCCATTCAAAAACACCATCCCGGCCGAGGCCGCCGCCATCTGCTCTTTCGCGAGGAAGTCGTTGGTATAGGCGATCAGCAGCGAATACATCGGATAGGTGATCCCGCCCAGGATCGCCGCCACCACCAGCAGCGCCGGAAACGGCAGCGGCAAAAGCCCCGCGATGGCCATGGTCACCGCCGCCACCGCCGCCATGCCCAGCATGATCTTGCGCCGGTCGTAATGGTCCGACAGCCAGCCGATCGGATATTGCAGGCAAAGCCCGCCGATATACAGCGCCGAGGTGAACAGCGCGATCTGCTTCACCGTCAGCAGCGCCACGGTCCCCCAGACCGAGGCCATGCCGAACATCGCCGAGAACACCCCCCCCGAGATCAGCATCCCCATGCAGCCGACCGGCGAGGTGCGGAACAACTCGCGGAAGGGCAGCGACTTCTGCGTCTCGAAGGTCGGGGTCTGGGTCGCGGCCAGCAGCAGCGGGATGAACGAGAACGACACCAGCACGGACGGAATGACGAACATCGCGAAATCCAGCGGGTTTCCCCAGGCGATCAACCCCTGCGCCGCGACGATGCCCAGCATCTGCACGATCATATAGGCCGACAGCGCCTGTCCCCGCGTCTCGTTGGTCGAGGCGTTGTTCAGCCAGCTTTCGGCGGTGATGTAGACGCCCGCGAAGCTCAGGCCGATCAGCACCCGCATCGCGGCCCAGATCTGCCAGTCCAGCAGCACCGGATACAGCACCAGAACCGCCGAGATGATCGAGGCGAGCGCGGCGAAAACCCTGACATGCCCGACCTTCTGAATCAGCATCGGCGCGATATGCGAGCCGATCAGAAAGCCGAGGAAATAGGACGAGGTGACGATCGACAGCTCGAAGGTCGAAAATCCCTGAAGCGTGCCCCGGATGCCCAGAAGCGTGCCCTGCACCCCGTTGCCCAGCATCAGGAGCAGGATGCCCAACAGCAGGGGCCAGCAGGTTGCAAGAACTTTCAGCATGGACCACTCCGGCCGGATGAAACCTGACGACGCATGGATTGATCTGCGGCCCGGAATCGCGCGCGCCCCGCGTCCCCGGCCCCCCGCAAAAGCGATGACGGCGCCGCCGCCAGACCACAAAATCCCCCCTTCACGCAAGTGCCGCGTAAGGCCGCGCACAAGATCGGCATCGTCCGGGCCGGGTTCCGCGGCACCCTGCTGAAAATGCCGCCGGCAGCCGCACCGACCAAAGCCCTGATCGCCTTATCGGAGGGATCGCAGATTCTGGTAAAGAAAGTATTTCCGTCCGCGTCCGCTGCGGCCGGATGCCCCGGGAATCAACGGGGTGCAACCCTGTCCGCGCCGCCTCAACCCTTCGCGGGGATCAGCAGCGAGGCATCGCCGTAGGAAAAGAACCGATACCCCTCGGCCACCGCATGGTCATAGACCCGCCGCATCGTCCCGACGCCCATCAGCGCCGAGACCAGCATCAGCAGCGTCGATTTCGGCAGGTGGAAATTGGTCATCAGCGCATCGGTCACCCGAAAGCGATAGCCCGGATAGATGAAGATGTCGGTCGTCCCCCG
Organism: Rhodobacterales bacterium; assembly: GCA_015654855.1. Taxonomy (GTDB): domain Bacteria; phylum Pseudomonadota; class Alphaproteobacteria; order Rhodobacterales; family Rhodobacteraceae; genus JAATGA01. The sequence goes on along the minus strand of JAATGA010000137.1, from coordinate 1,276 downwards.
CCAGGGCCGCAGCACCCCGTCCGCACCGGCAGCGCTTTCGATCAGGCGCAGCGCGGTGGTGCCGACGGCGATCACGCGGCCCCCCGCGGCATGGGTCGCGTTGATCTCGACCGCAGCCGCCTCGGTCACCTCGCCCCATTCGGCGTGCATCCGATGGGTTTCGACATCCTCGACCTTCACGGGCAGAAAGGTGCCGGCGCCGACATGCAGGGTCACCTCGGTGCGATCCACGCCCCTGGCTGCCAGTGCCGCCAGCATGTCTTCGTCGAAATGCAGAGAGGCTGTCGGGGCGGCCACCGCGCCGGTGTGGCGGGCAAAGATCGGCTGGTAATCGGTCCGGTCGGCCTCGTCCGCCGGGCGGCGGGCGGCGATATAGGGCGGCAGCGGCATCTGGCCCGCCTCGGCAAGCGCCGAGTCGAAATCCCCCCCGGTCAGGTTGAAGGCGAGCACCAGATCAGTCTCGCCCTTCGCCACGACCTCGGCCGACAGGCGATCGGAAAACACCACGACCTCGCCCGGCTGCACCTTGCGCAACGGCTTCGCCAGCGCGAGCCAGCCTTCGGGGCGCGGCTCCAGCAGGGTGATCCCGATCCTCGCCACCGCCTCGCCCCGGCGGCGGTGGCCGGTCAGGCGGGCGGGGATCACTTTGGTGTTGTTCACCACCAGCCGGTCGCCGGGGCGGAACTGGTCGACCAGATCGCGCACATGCAGATCGCGCATCGCATCGCCCTCGACCACCAGCAGGCGGGCGGAACCGCGCGGACGGGCGGGCCGTGTCGCGATCAGATGCTCGGGCAGGTCGTAGTCGAAATCGGAAAGTTTCATTCCCCTGCCTTAACCGCCGGCGCCGGCTTGCGAAAGATCTCACGGATGGCGCCCGGCGTCAGGATCGACAGCGGGTTGACCGAAACCACCGGCCGCGCCGCCGTGCCCCGGACCTTGTAGTTGAACCCGAACAGCCCCTCGCCCTTGCGTGAAAAGACCTGACCCACCGCATTCAGCATGTAGATGGGCGAGATCACGCCCTGCATGTTCAGCCGCTTGCCCGCCATCGTATAGCTGCCCGCCAGCGACACGCCCATCGAGGCGCCCGTCGCCGCGCCATGACTGACGACGACACGCTCTGGCGTCACGACGAAATTGCCCTCGGCTGTCATAAACGCGATGCCGGAGCCGCCGAGCTGCTCCAGCAGCCCCACAACGCTGATCGCGCTGAGGAGTTCGGCCAGAACCGGCGCATTCTGCACGCGGAAGTTTTCGATCCGCACCGCCCCGT
>JAATGA010000030.1 GCA_015654855.1 Rhodobacterales bacterium | reverse complement strand
TCCGGCGGAAGCCGCGCCGGCGGAAGCCCCGGTTGAATCTGCGGCCGAGGCAGCATCCGAAGCTGCGGCCGAGGCCGAGCCTGCGGCGGAACCCGCCGATGCCGTTGCCGAACCGGCCGCCGAGGCCGCTCCGGTCGAGGTCGAGGCCTTTTATACCTTCACCTGGGCGCCCAGGCCGCGTTTCCAACGGCCCGAGCGTGGTCCGCGTCCCGAACGCGGTCCGCGCCGCGAAGGCGGCGAAGGCCGGGGTCAGGGGCAGCCGCGCGGTGAAAACCGCGGCGACCGCAAGCCGCGCGAAGACCGCGGCCCGCGTCCCGAGGGGCAGGCCGAGGGCGCCGCGCGCCCCCCGCGTGAGGATCGCGGCGGCAAATCCGGCGGCGGCAAGCCCCAGGGGGGCGACCGCCACGGCAAGCATGGCAAGCCCGGCGGCAAACCGGGCGAGGGCGGCAACAAGACCCGCAGCTTCGAGGCCCGCCCGCCGCGCGCCGAGAAGCCGATAGACCCCGAAAGCCCCTTCGCGGTGCTGGCGGCGCTGAAATCGAAATCCTGACGCCGGACCGAACCGCATGGCCGGACCCGGCGCAAGGCCGAAGACACCCGTTTCGCCCAAGCTGCGCATCGACCGCTGGCTCTGGCAGGCGCGCTTTTTCCGCAGCCGCACCATGGCGGCGGACGAGGTGGCCGAGGGTCATATCCGCGTCAACGGCCAGCGCATCGGCAAACCCGGCTACGGCGTGGGCTGCGGCGATGTGCTGACCTTTCCGCAAGGCGGCCGGATCCGGCTGATCCGTGTGCTGGCGCTTGGCCAGCGGCGGGGGCCTTCGGACGAGGCGCTGCGGCTTTACGACGACCTCGACCCGCCGCCGGAGGGGACCCCGCGCGCGGATGAAACCGCCGGGGGACCGGGCGAAGAGGCGGGCTGATCCGATACCGACGCGCCTTGAATGATCCGGCGTGCCGGATTAGTTGAGGCGCTGACGCCGGGGAGAGGCTGAGCGCGAAAGGGAAAAGGCAACCATGACCTATGTGGTGACCGACAACTGCATTGCCTGCAAATACACCGACTGCGTCGAGGTCTGCCCCGTGGATTGCTTCTACGAGGGTGTGAACACGCTTGTGATCCACCCCGACGAATGTATCGACTGCGGCGTCTGCGAACCGGAATGCCCCGCCGACGCCATCCGGCCCGATACCGAGCCGGATATGGAGGAATGGGTCGCCTTCAACCGCAAATACGCCGAGCAATGGCCGGTGATCACCGAAAAGCGCGATCCGCTGCCGGGATACGAGGATCGCGACGGCGAGACCGGCAAGCTGGAGAAATACTTCGTCGCCGAGCCGGGCGAGGGCAGCTGATTCGCCCCACCCGCCGGGCGATTCCCCGCAAAGCCGGGGTCTTGTCTCGCGACGCAAGGGATTCCCTTGTTCCGCTGCGGCTTGATGTCCTGTCGCCGCAGTTGGAATCCTGCTCGTTTCATGCTATATAAGCGTCATAAACAAGCAAGGATGTCTGCGACACCCCGGTCGCTGCTCGCTCCGGGGGCCTTTCCCGATGACAATGCCACCGCATCGCCGGGGTCGCAAGGCCCGGGCCGGTGGCTTGTGTTGTGCCAGATACCCGCCACGAAGGATGCGCCTTGATGACCAAGACCAGGAAGCCCGAGTTCCGCCCCAACGACTTCGTTGTCTACCCGGCGCATGGCGTCGGCAAGATCATGTCCATCGAAGAGCAGGAGATCGCCGGCTTCAAGCTGGAGCTGTTCGTCATCACCTTCGAGAAGGACAAGATGACCCTGCGGGTTCCGACCCACAAGGCGACGGAAATCGGGATGCGCTCGCTCTCGGCGCCGGATGTGGTCGCGCGCGCGCTGGACACGCTGAAGGGCAAGGCCAAGGTCAAGCGCGCCATGTGGTCGCGGCGGGCGCAGGAATACGAGCAAAAGATCAACTCGGGCGATCTCTTGTCAATCGCCGAGGTGGTCCGCGACCTGCACCGCACCGACGACCAGCGCGAGCAGTCCTATTCGGAACGCCAACTGTACGAGGCGGCCCTGGAACGGCTGACGCGCGAAGTCGCGGCGGTGGCGGGCACCGATGAGGCCGGCGCGCAGAAGCGCGTCGATGATGTGCTGCTCAGCCGCGCGGCCTGATCCCGTTTCTTTTCTGGGCAAAATGATCATGGCGGTCCTTCGGGGCCGCCGTTTTCGTTTTTCCGGTCCGGTAGGATATCAGGTCATGCCAGAACGGCGGCGGCGGCCAGGGCCGCGGCTTCGGCCAGCTGCTGGCAGGCACCCAGCACATCGCCCGTCTGTCCGCCGATCCGCGCCCGGGCGACCCAGGCCGTGACACCCGTGGCGACCGCGGCCCAGACCGCCATGGTCAGCGCCGCGCTCCCCGTAAGCATCAGCGCCAGAACCAGCGCGAGCCCCGCCGC
>JAATGA010000450.1 GCA_015654855.1 Rhodobacterales bacterium | reverse complement strand
TCGCCGATCACCGCGATCGCATCGCCCGGATCGCCGCCCAGATCCGCCGCCGCCCTGAAGCCGAGCGCAGCCGAGATCGAGGTGGAGCTATGCGCGGCACCGAAGGGATCGTAGGGGCTTTCCGACCGTTTGGTAAAGCCCGACAGCCCTCCTTCGGTCCGCAGGGTGCGGATGCGGTCGCGCCGCCCGGTCAGGATCTTGTGCGGATAGCACTGATGGCCCACGTCCCAGATCAGCTTGTCGCGCGGCGTGTCGAAGACGGCATGAATCGCCACGGTCAGTTCGACCACCCCCAGGCCGGCACCCAGATGGCCGCCGGTGACCGAGACGGCGGAAATCGTCTCGGCCCGCAACTCGTCGGCGACCTGGCGCAACTCGCGGTCCGACATGCCATGCAGATCCGCGGGCGATTTCACGCGGTCGAGCGTCGGGGTCCTGGGTTGGTCGGTCATTCTGCCTGTCCTTCGGCGGCGGGTCGGGCGGCCTGTCCCGATCCTATCAGCTTTCGCGGGCGATTGCGAAGCGGGCGGCGGCGATCAGCCTTGCAGCCTTTTCGCCATAAACCGTCAACGCGGCCTCGGCCTCGCCGACGAGGGATTGCGCCCGCGCCTTTGCCCCGTCGAGGCCCAACAGCGAGACGAAGGTCGCCTTGCCCGCCTCGGCATCCTTCTGCACCCGCTTGCCGGTCTTGGCCGGATCGCCCTCGACATCCAGAATGTCGTCGGCGATCTGGAAGGCAAGGCCGAGCGCCGTGGCATAGGCGGTCAGCGGCGCGGGATCGGCCCCGGCCAGAACCGCCCCGGCCTCGGCAGACCAGCGGATCAGCGCGCCGGTCTTGGCCGCCTGCAATTCGGTGATCTCGGCCAGCGTCAGCGGGCGGGCGGCGGTTTCCGCCGCGATGTCCAGCGCCTGACCCAGAACCATGCCGCGCGCGCCCGCGGCTTGGGCCAGCGAGGCGGTCAGCGCGATCCGCCGGTCCGCCGGTCCGAGGGCGGGATCGGCCAGCAGATCGAAGGCCAGCGTCTGAAGCGCGTCGCCGGCGAGGATCGCCGTCGCCTCGTCCCACCGCACATGCACGGTCGGCCGGCCGCGCCGCAGGTCGTCGTCGTCCATCGCCGGCAGATCGTCATGCACAAGGCTGTAGGCGTGCAGCGCCTCGACCGCGGCAGCGGCGGAGACGGCGGCCCCGGACACGATGCCGTGGATCGCCGCGCTTTCCAGCACCAGAAAGCCCCGCAGCCGTTTGCCCCCTTCCAGCGCATAGCGCATGGCATGGACCACCGGTTTTTCGGGCGCATCCCGCAAGGCCAGCGCCAGCCGCGCCCCGGTCAGGGCGGCGGCGGTTCGCAAGGTTTCGGCGAAATCGGCGGCAGGCGGAAAGGCGGTCACGGCGGGATCTCGGGCGGACTGGCTGGAGAGGCGGGTCAGGTCACAGGCCCTCGGCCGGGCGGGTGCCGGCGGCGCGGCCCTCGGCCACGCGGATCATCTCGACCTTTTCCTCGGCGGCTTTCAGCTTGTCGGCGCAATGCGCCTTCAGCGCGGCGCCGCGTTCGTAAAGCGCGATGGAATCCTCCAAAGCCACGTCGCCGCGTTCCAGGCGCGCGACCACGGCTTCGAGCGCGGCCATGGCCTCTTCGAAGGTCAGCTCGGAAATCGGTTTCTCGGTCATGCCAGCGGGCTCCTGCGTTCCGGCACTGCTGAAACCACAATGCGGGGGCAGAGTCAAAACCGCACCCGCCCCGACAGGCGACGTTCAGCCGCGATCCGCCATGCGCAGGGCGCGCAGGTGGCGGGCGGCAGATCCGGCCATGGCCCCGGCCTGTCCGGCCCCTTACGCGAGCAAAGGCATTGGTGCCCCTTCGCCGGATGTCGGCGGCGCGGGTAGGGCGCCTGGCGCATCCTGTCCGGCGGCGACCGATAGCGCCAACATCGTGCTTGCGCGCCGCAACGCGGCGTGACATCCCTGCCCGCAAGACCTGCCGCGAACAGGACATGCACCCCATGACCCAGAACCGCCTTGCCCCGGCCCCCCTCCAGGCCGAGGCGGAAACCCGTTCCACGCCCGGCCAGGCCCGGCCCGGGATCGTCCACCTCGCCCTGGCGCTTGGCGGATTCACCATCGGCACCTCGGAATTCGAGGCGATGAGCCTTCTGCCCTATTTCTCGCGCGATCTCGGCATCGACGAGGCGGCGGCGAGCCATGTGATCAGCGCCTATGCCCTGGGCGTCGTGGTGGGGGCACCGGTGCTGGCGGTGCTGGGCGCGCGGATGTCGCGGCGGGTGCTGCTGATCCTGATGATGCTGGCCTATACAATCGGCAACCTCGCCTCGGCGCTGGCGGGCAACTATCATCTGCTGATGCTGGCGCGGTTCTTCGCCGGGCTGCCGCATGGCGCGTTTTTCGGCGTGGGGGCGCTGGTCGCGGCCAGCGTCGTGCCGCAGGGACAGCGGACCAAGGCCATCGCGCGGATGATGATCGGGCTGACCATCGCCACGGTGATCGGTGTGCCCCTGTCGAACGTTCTGGGCCAGACCGTCGGCTGGCGGTGGGGCTTTGCCCTTGCCGCAGGCCTGGCGCTGGCCACGGCGGCGGCGATCTTCCTTGTCGCGCCCAGGGACGCGCCCCGCCGCGATGTGAACCCGCTGTCCGAGCTTTCGGCGCTCGGCAACCGCAAGGTGCTGCTGCTGCTGGCCACCGCCGCCGTCGGCACGGGCGGGTTCTTCGCCGTCTATACTTATGTCGCCTCGACTCTGATCGAGGTGACGCGGGCGGGCGAGGCGGCCGTGCCGCCGGTGCTGGCGCTGATGGGGATCGGCATGACCGCGGGCACGCTGCTGGCCGGCTGGTCCGCCGACCGCAATCCGGTGCTGACGGCCTGGGGGATCATGGGCGGCTCGATGCTGCTGATGCTGCTTTATCCTACGACCACCGGCAATGTCTGGCTGATGTCGGCCGCGCTGTTCGGCATCGGCATGGCCGGCAGCCTTGGCACCGTGTTGCAGGGCCGGCTGATGGATGTGGCGGGCAAGGCGCAGACCATGGCGGCGGCGATGAACCATTCCGCCTTCAACGCGGCCAATGCGCTCGGTCCCTGGCTCGCCTCGCTGGCGGTGGGGGCGGGGTATGGCTTCCCCTCGTCGGGCTATGTCGGTGCGGCGCTGTCGCTGGCCGGCATGGCGATCTTCGCCGTCACCCTGTGGGAGGCGCGACGCTGGCCGCTGCCCCTGCTGCGCCGGATCTGACCCGTTTCAGCCCCCGGCCGAGGCGAGCGCCGCCAGGCCTTCGCGATAGCTCGGGTAGATCAGCCGCACGCCGAGGTCGTGCTTGATCCGGTCGTTCCTGACCCGCTTCGATTCCGCATAGAAGCTGCGGGCCATCGGGGTCATCTCGGCCGTGTCGAAATCGACCTCGGGCGGCGGCGGCAGGCCAAGCAGGCCGGCGGCATGGGACAGCACATCGCCCGGCGGGGCCGGATCGTCGTCGCAGACATTGTAGATCGCCCCCGGATCGGGCCGGTCGATCGAGGCCGCCAGCACCTGGGCGATGTCCTCGACATGGATGCGGCTGAAGACCTGTCCGGGTTTGTCGATCCGCCGGGCGGTGCCGTTTCGGACCTTTTCAAACGGGCCGCGACCGGGGCCGTAGATGCCCGCCAGGCGGAAGATATGCAGCGGCAGGCCCATGCGCTGCCAGGCTGCCTCGGCCTCGGCCCGCCACAGCCCGCGCGGCGTCGTGGGCGAAAGCGCGCTGCGCTCGTCGACCCAGGCCCCCTGGCGGTCGCCGTAGACGCCGGTCGTCGAGAGATATCCCACCCAATCGGGCCGGGCAGCCCCGATCTCGCGCAGGTGGTTGCGCAGCACCGGATCGCCACTCTCGTCCGGCGCGATCGAGATCAGCAGATGCGTCGCCTCCTCCAGCGCCGGACGCAGGTCGCCCGGCAAGAGCAGGGGGCGCACCCCCGCTTCGCGCAGGGCGGGGGCACGGGCGGGATCGCGGGTGGTGCCGATGACGCGCCAGCCGCCCCGCGCCAGCAACAGTCGGGTCAGAGCACCGGCCGAATAGCCATATCCGAGAGCAAGCAGCGTCTTCATCGCCCGACTATGCCCCCGTCCGCCCCGCGCCCGCAAGCTTTGGCGACCAGGATCGGGGTCCCCGCCCGTCGCCTCGCTGGTGTATAAGGGGGTTCCCGTTCGGACGCCTGGCGGTTATGCCGATGGCAATCCCATCCCCGGCGCGGCCTTGCCTGCCGCAAAGGGTTCCTGTTTAGATGGGCGACCCTGCTGCGGACAGACCATGCAAGACGCTCTTCCCATCCTGACACCCGACTGCCCCGCCGCCGAAAGCTTCACCGAGGCCGCCGCCGCCGTCGCGCGGCTGGAAGATATCTACGGCCTGTCGCTGTCCTTCCTGTTCGCCCGGTTCAACGCGGTGATCGCCGGGGGCAAGCCCGCCGCGCGGATCCGCGCCTTTTACCCCGAGATCCGGCTGGCGGTGACCAGCTTCGCCAAAACCGATTCGCGGCTGTCCTTCGGCCATGTCGCCTCGCCCGGCACCTATTCCACGACGATCACCCGGCCGGACCTGTTCCGCAACTATCTGACCCAGCAGATCGGCCTGCTGATCCAGAACCATGGCGTGCCGGTCAGCATCGGCGTGTCGGATACGCCGATTCCGATCCATTTCGCGCTGGCCGGCAATCCGCAGGTCCTGGTCCCGCAGGAAGGTGCGCTCGACTACCCCTTGCGCGATGTGTTCGACGTGCCGGATCTCGCGACGACCAACGACGACATCGTCAACGGCTTTCGCCTGACGCATTCGGACGGGTCCTTCCCGCTGGCGCCCTTTACCGCGCAGCGGGTGGATTACTCGCTGGCGCGGCTGTCGCATTACACCGCGACGGATGCGGACCATTTCCAGAACCACGTTCTTTTCACCAACTACCAGTTCTATGTCGATGAATTCGAGGCGGTGGCGCGCGCGGCGCTGGCCGACCCCGCCTCGGGCTATTCGGCCTTCGTGGCGCCGGGCAACCAGGAAATCACCAGTGCCGACGCGCCCGTCCGGGCGTTGGCCAAGATGCCGCAGATGCCGGCCTATCACCTGAAGCGGCCCGACGGCCAGGGGATCACCCTGGTCAACATCGGCGTCGGCCCGTCCAACGCCAAGACCGCGACCGACCATATCGCCGTGCTGCGCCCCCATGCCTGGCTGATGGTCGGCCATTGCGCGGGCCTGCGCAACACGCAGAAGCTGGGCGATTTCGTCCTGGCCCACGCCTATCTGCGCGAGGATCATGTGCTCGACGACGATCTGCCGGTCTGGGTGCCGATCCCGGCGCTGGCAGAGATCCAGACGAGCCTTGAGGATTCGGTGGAAGAGATCACCCAGCTTGAAGGCTATGAGCTGAAGCGGATCATGCGCACCGGCACCGTCGCCACCATCGACAACCGCAACTGGGAGTTGCGGGACCAGTCCGGCCCTGTGCAGCGGCTGTCGCAGAGCCGCGCCATCGCGCTCGACATGGAATCGGCGACCATCGCGGCAAACGGTTTCCGCTTTCGGGTTCCTTACGGCACTCTGCTGTGCGTGTCCGACAAGCCGCTGCATGGCGAGTTGAAACTGCCGGGCATGGCGTCGGATTTCTATCACACTCAAGTGTCGCGGCATCTGCGCATCGGCATCCGCGCGATGGAGCTTTTGCGGGAAATGCCGATCGAACGGATCCACAGCCGCAAATTGCGCAGTTTCGAAGAGACGGCGTTCCTCTGATCCGTCGCCAGCCGGTTGCCGGCTGCGGCGCTGACCGGCGCCATGCCCAAGGATCGGCGGAACGGCGCGAAAACCCGCTTTTGACGCAGGTTGGGGCTTGATTTGCGCCCGGAAAACCTGTGTAGCGGCGTCATTGCCCGCTTCGGCCCGCATTGGCGGAGGTTGGGCGCAACGACAAACCCGCAGGCCGAAGCGGGCAGCAAAAAGGAAAGAAACATGTCGAAACCGCTGACCAAGACCCAGCTGGTCGCCGCCGTCGCCGAAGCGATGGGCGCCGACAAGAAGATCGCCGGCGCCGCGCTGGACGCCATCGCCTCGGTCGTCGCGCGCGAAGTCGTCGCCGGTGGCTCGGTCACGCTGCCGGGTCTGGGCAAGGTCGCCTACAAAGCCCGCCCCGAGCGTCAGGTCCGCAACCCCGCCACGGGCGAGACCGTGACCAAACCCGCCGATAAGCAGGTCAAGATCACCGTCGCCAAGGCGCTGAAAGACATCGTCAACGCCTGACGATCCCGCGCCGCCCCGCAAGGGGCGGGCGCCGTGGCTTTACGGGTCGCCCCAGGGGCGGCCCTTTTATTTGGCCCAGGGAACAAGGTCTCCGCGAGCGTGCCTTTGCTCACGCCACGCGAAAAGCGCGCGCCCTTCGGGATTATGCGGGAATCCGCCGTCGCGGGCAAAGTCCCGCGCCGACGCGGACCGCGACCATGCGATCCCGGGCACAACCGGGGCCGCGACGCTTACAGACCGAAGCGGATGTTCGGCAGGCGCGAGCTTGCGGCGAGGGATTTCATGCAGATGTCCTGCGGTTGCCCCGCAGCGGCGCAATCGCGCTGATCGTTGACCAGCAGGCGCGAGATCGTCGCGCACTCCATCTTCGGCAGGTCAAACTGCACCACCCGGGTCTTGCCCGGCGGCAGCGCGCCGAATTCCAGGATCAGGATCGCCGCCACCTCGCCCTTGTCGTCGAAGGCCGCGATCTCGTAGGACGCCTTGTCCAGCGCAACCGGAGTGCCGTTCGTCGCCACATAGGTCAGCCGACAGCCTTCGGCCACGTCGACGGCGGTGTTCAGTTCCAGCTCGATACTGCCGGTCTGCGCCACAGCGGCCTGCGCCGCCATGCCCGCGAGGGCAAGAGCGGCGGCCAAACGTGCCAGATGCGAACGAAGCGCCACGACAATATCCCCCAAGCTGAAAACCGACCGTGGCATTCTAGTGCCGAGCCACGGCCCGCTGTCAACAGCCGGCGGCTACTGGAAGATCCCGGTCTGCCAGGGCAGGCGCACGATCTTGCGCGTCGGATGGGCCGTCGCGGGCGTGACCTCGGCCGAGACGGTCACGATCGGCTGGGGAAGGGTTTGTGCCCGCCCGAAGCCCGGAGCCGCCGGGATCGCCAGGAGAAGAACAGCAAACAGTCGCATCAGGTATCCTTTCGCGGCCCGATGAGAGGAAACGCCGCCACCGAAACCCAAGAATACAGACAAAAACGGCACGAATGTGGTAGGTATCAAGAAAAATCGGGACTTTGATCGCGTATTTGGTAAGCATACAGCGAGAAGAGCTTCTTTTCCAGTCCCCCACGTTCCAGCCTTCCGAGCAGATGCCCCGCCGCTTGCACGTTCCGATCCTTTGCCTGCTGGCTTTTGCCGCCGCACCGGCCCATGCGCAATTCGCGGTCTGCAACCAGTCGCTCGACGTAGTGAACGTCGCCATCGGCCAGGATGTCGACAGCGAATTCCAGACCGAAGGCTGGTGGACCGTCGGGCCCAACCAATGCGCCAACGTCGTCAGGACGGAACTGGCCAGCCGGTATATCTACATCTATGCCCAGGATGTCTTCGGCCAGCCGCTGCTGAACGGGACGACGCAGATGTGCATCTCGCCGCGCAAGTTCACCATCCGCGGCATCGCCGATTGCTGGAGCCGGGGCGATGTAGCCGCGGGCTTTATCGAGGTCGATACGGTCCGAACCCAACGCTGGACCCTGTTCCTGTCGCCCGCACCCTGACGCCGCCCCTTCGGCGCGCCGCGCCCGGGCGCGGCCGGGCGCGGCGGAAAAACAGGAAGAAATTTGCCGGACGCGGTCGCGGCGCTGGCGAGAAAGCTTCCTTTCGGCTATCCTTCTCGCCAATTGGTTGCGAAAGAGCATTTGATGGGCAGGAAAGCTGGGCCGCTGCACGGGGGGAGGGTCGCGCGCTGGTTTGGCGCGGCGGCTTTCGCCATCGCGCTGATGCCGGTCGGCGCGCAGGCGAAACGGCTCGCCCTCGTGGTGGGCAACGCGGATTACGATGCGGTCGCCGATCTGAAAAACCCGGTCAGCGATGCGACGGCCATCGCCGATGCGCTGAAACGGCTGGATTTCGAGGTCACGCTGCTGACCGATGTCGGCGGCGACGATTTCTGGACCCAGCTCGACACCTTCACCAAGGCGGCCGAGACGGCGGAAAGCACGGTCTTTTACTATTCCGGCCATGCGTTCCAGATGAGCGGGGCGAACTACCTTGTCCCCGTGACCGCGAAACTTGAAAACCGCCAGGCGCTGGCGTCCGAGACCTGGAACCTCGACGCCATCGTCGCCAGGCTGCAAAGCCGCAACCGCCAGACGCTGGTGTTCCTCGACGCCTGCCGCAACGATCCGCTGCCGGAAACGGTGCGCGGTTCGGCCGCATCGGGGGGCCTGGCGCGGATGCAGACGGGTGTCGGCACCTTCGTCGCTTTCTCGACCGAGCCGGGATCCGTCGCCGCCGATGCGGTGGGGGATGCGGATCACAGCCCCTTTACCTCCGCGCTGCTGAAATACGTCGAAACGCCCGGGATCAGCATCTCGGACATGATGATCGAGGTCAGGAACGACGTCGAGGTTTCGACCGCGCGCAAGCAGGTGCCCTGGGACCAGTCGTCGCTGCGCTCGCAGTTCTACTTCGTTCCGCCGAAGGAAGAGGGCAAGCAGGAACTGTCCGATGCGGATTACGAGTTGCTGGCGCAGCTCGACCCCGAGGACCGCAAGAAGTTTCTCGATTTGCTAAAGCAATCGGGGTTCGATGAGGATTCGCTGGCCGAGGCCGAGGCAGCGATCTCTGTTGCCGAATCGAACCTCGAAACCGTGGCGAGTCAGTCGTCGATCCTCGGCCCCGCCGAACCCGCAGTCGCCGTTGCGGCCGCAGCCGCCCCGGCTTCCGGCGTCGATATGCTGGCGAGCCTTGAGGTCGTCGAAAGCAAGGTGACGCTCGGCGCCGCCCCCGCCGCCCCCTCGGTCGCGGCCGAAGCGCCCGGCGCCGTGGCGCCCGGTCAGGCGGGCGAGGCGCCCCAGGCCCCCGCCGCGACCGAAGGGTTTGCCACCGCCGCCGCCCCCGCCCTGCCGGGCGCCGTGCAGGGCGAGGATGCCCCGACCGCCATCGCCGAGGCGATCCCCGAACTGGCGCAACCGGCCGCCGAGCCGGAAGAGGGCCAGCCGATCCGCCTGGCCGCACTGGACTATGCCACCCGCGACATCGCACTGAACGAGATCGCGATCGACCGGCTGCGCCTCGAAGGCCGGGTGATCGAGCCCGATACGGACGAGAATCGCGCCATACTCGCGGCCATCGACCCCTCGCTGGCCGAAGAAGTCCCCGCCCTGCCCGAAATCGCCCCGGCGGAACTGGCCATGGCGGTGCAGGGCGAGCTGAAACGGCTGGGCTGCTATCAGATGAAGGTCGACGGGTCCTGGGGCAAAGGCTCGCGCACGGCGCTGACCAGCTATTTCCTCGCCAAGCGGGTGGTGCCGGATTCGCTGGAGCCGACACCCGCGCTTTATGCCACGCTGCAACAGGACAAGCAGGTCGTCTGCGCGGCGCGCGTCGCCTCGTCCTCGGTCAAGACCGGCAAAAGCGCCAAGGCCGTCGCCGCGCAAGAGGTCAAGGCCAAGGCCACGAGCAAAACCGGCGCGAACGGAATCAAGGGCCGCAAGGCCGACAGCAAGAAACCGCTCGAAACCCCGCAGAAGAAGATCCAGAAATCCGCGATCGGTCTGACGGGATCGTTCTGATCGGGGGCGCGCGCACGGGATGCAGGTCGATCCCCGCTTCAAGGCCGCCCGCAAGCACGCTTCGCGGCGCAGGCGCAACACCTGGCTGAAGCCGACGTTGATCTGGGGAGGGGCCGGCTCGGCACTCGCGGCCAGCCTTGCGGCGCTGATCCTGACCGGCATGCTGCGCTTCGGCCCGCCGCCCCCGCCCGACGCGGACGAGATCGGCGACGCCACGGCGCAGATCGACAGCGGCGCGGCCTATGCCCAGGCCTTCGCCGATCTGCCGGGCGATCCGATGATCCTGCGCTTCGACAGCTCGTCCGAGGCCGAGCACACCCGCCGCTTCCTGCGCCCGCCCGAGGTGCCGGGCCTGCGCGCCGGCACCGATCTGGTGCTGCTGAGCGACGACATGATCACCCGCGAGGAACGGCTGATCACCACCCTGCCGTCCAGCCGCGAGGATTTCGCTTTTTTCCAGCAGCAGCGCGCCGCGCCGCGCCAGGTTATGACCCCGGTCGTCATCCTGCCACAGGCCGATCCCGCGCTGCCCGAAGCCGACGACACGACGGATGCCGCCGCCCCCTCGGTCGTCATCGCCGACGACGAGGCGAGTTGGGGCGAAAGCCTCGACGGCGCTGCGGATGCCGCGCCCGACACCTACACCAGGACGAAGGTCGAGAACACCACGAGCCTTGCCTATATCGCTGCGGAAAAGACCCGGGCGCCGGCGTATCAGGATGTTTTCCTGCGGCTGAAGGACAACTCCGATCTCGCGGCGCTGATGGCACAGAACGGCATGGACGAGGCGGCGGCGAAACGCTTCGCCACGGCCGCCGCTACGCTGATCCCCGAGGCGGGGGCGCTGCAACCGGGCCATATCGTCGCCCTGCGCGGCGCGCTGCGGGCGGGGGTGCGGGTGCCGGTGCAGATGTCGCTTTACACCCGCGACCACTATTTCGGCAGCCTCGCCATCTCGGACGCGGGCGGGGTCGTGCTGTCCGCCGACCCCTGGGTCGAGGAGGACCTGTTCTCCTTCGCCGGCGACGGGGCCGCCACGACCCAGGACACCAGCCGCAAATACCGCCTGATGGACGCCTTCTATTCAGCGGCGATCCGCAACGGCGTGCCCTCGGCGGTGGTGGCGGAAACCATCGTCATGCTGTCGCAAAGCTATGACCTCGAAGCTTTCGCCACGCCGGGCGACAAGATGACCCTGCTTTACGCCCCCGATGCCGGGGCCGAGGGGCCGGGACCGGGGCAGGTGCTGTATGCCGCGATCCGGGGCGAGGGCAAAGCGCTGGAATGCACGGTCTACAAGATGCCGGGCAAAGAGGAATACGCCTGTTTCGGCGCGCCGGGGGCGCCCGGCGGCGGCGGCGCGGGGGCCTTGCGCGCCGGGTTCCAGACGCCGGTGCAGGGGGTTCTGACCTCGCGCTTCGGGCCGCGGATGCACCCCGTTCTGAAGGTGGCCAAGCTGCACAAGGGCGTGGACTGGGCCGCGCCGACGGGCACGCCGATCGTCGCGGCCTTCAGCGGCACCATCCTTTCCGCCGGCGACGGCAAGGGTTACGGCAACCTCGTCATCATCGACCACCCCGGCGGCCTCCAGTCCCGCTATGCGCATATGAGCGCGTTCGGCCCGCTGGCGAAGCCGGGGCAAAAGGTCAATGCCGGCGATCTGATCGGCTATGTCGGCACCACCGGCCTGTCGACCGGCCCGCATATGCATTTCGAGCTTTATGAGCGCGGCGCGGCGGTGGATCCTTTCGGCTCGGGCGGGGCGGTGATGGCCGATGGCGGCAG
>JAATGA010000321.1 GCA_015654855.1 Rhodobacterales bacterium | reverse complement strand
GGTGCCCACCGTCAGAGCCCTTTTCCCATAGACAGCGCCCAAGCCCCCGCGGCTTCCTCCTTGGGAGGTTTGCCAACGCGGGCCGACCGACCGCCAAGCCCCGACCTCACGCCACGGCCCGCATCGGAAAACCTAGGCGTAGCGCCGCATCACAGGTTCCCCAGACCAGTCGTTCATGCCGGATGCAGCGATCCCGGCTGACCAATGTCGCCGATGCGGGACGAAGCGGACGCTTGTCAGCGAGCATATCCCACGAGAACAGCCCCGGCGACCACCACGACACATGCAATCAACCGCCTTGCCGAAAGGTGTTCCCCCAGAAAAGCCCAGCCGATCATAGCGGCAAAGATCACGCTGGTTTCGCGCAGCGCAGTGATCGGTCCCGCCGGGCCTGACGCAAATGCCGCTACGACCGCCCCATAGGCCACCAACGAGACCATGCCGCCACCGACCGCTTTCCATGTGTCCGGCGCTCGCGGGTCGATCCGCAGCCTGCCGCGCATGGCCATGAAGGCCAGCACCATCAGGCTGCCGTAGAGGATGTAGATCCACACCGCATAGCTGCCGGGATGTCCGGCAACCCGCACCCCCTTCGCATCCACCGTGGCATAGGCCGCAATGAAAAGACCCGTCAGCGCCGCGAAGCCGAGCGAGACCAATGAAGCCCGCCCTTTGCCCATGGCCAGCGCTATGATCCCGCCCGCGATCAGGCCGATACCGATCAGCGCGACCGGTGGAACACGCTCCGACAGGAACAGATAGCCACCCGAAGCGACCAGCAGCGGGACGATGCCACGCACCACCGGATACACTTGTCCGAGGTCGCCGTGCCGATAGGCCATCACCAGAAAGCAGCAGTAGCCGACCTGAAGAAGAGATGAGCCGATCAGCCACGGCCATGCCGCAGCAGGCGGCAGGGGTAGGAAAAAGGCGAATGGCAGGGCCACGACAACCATAGACAGGCTCATGACCGTGATCGTCCAGAGCCGGTCGGCACCGGAGCGCAGAAAGGCATTCCATGTGGCATGGAGAATGGCCGCGAACAGCGCCAGGGCGATGACGGGTGCGGTCATGCAACGATGCCTTCGGTCGCCAGAAGCGCCATGGCGGCAGTGCGCGCAGTGTTCATGGCGGCAACACCCTGACCCGTCTGAGCCATGAGAACTGCGCCCTCGATCAGCATCAACAGCGCCGAGGCAACGTATTCGGCCCGGTCCTCGGTCAGTTCCGCCCGCAGGATCGCGGCCATCTTTTGCCGGTGCTGCGCCTTCTGGGCGACCGCGCTCTGGTGGACTGGATGGTCTGCGCTGCCATATTCCGCAATGGCATGGGCGAAGATACAGCCGTGGAAATCGTCTCGGGCCACCCAGCGATCATACCAATCTAAAAGCGCCACGAATTTGTCGCGCACCGATCCCAGCGTCTCGGCTAACCCGTCAAGTTGCGCACCAAAGCGTTCCGCCCTCTGGTCGAGAACCTCTACGATCAGATCGTCCTTTGACGGGAAGTTCCGGTAGAGCGTCATGCGCGCTACATCGGCCTCGGCGATAAGGCGGTCGATGCCGATGGCATGAAATCCATCCCGCTTGAAGCGGGCATAGGCCGTGTCAACGAGGTGCTGGCGTTTGTCTGTGCGCGGCATGATGAAACCAAAATGAGATAGATCAGTCTATCTCATTTATTGGTTGATCATCTGTCAAGGATGCTTGTCGCTGAATGACGGCAAAAGGCTCTTCGCTCCTCCGGCCCCGTGCGAAAACCCCACCTGCCTGTCATTCGGTTGATCCCGCCCGGCTGCCCCTAAAGCAAAAGGCGGCCGAAGGGCCGCCCTGCGTCGTCGCCATATGGCAAGCGTTGGTCAGAGGCCGTCGCCAGGCTTCATCACCGGCTGGGCAGGGGGCGCCGCAGGGGCGGGGGGGGCGACCGGCGCGTGGGTCACGCTGCGGCCGGTGTTCAGCGGGTCGTCCTGGCGCTGGACCGAACCCTCGAAATGCGCGCCCGACTCGATGGCGATGGTCTTGTGAATGATGTCGCCCTCGACCCGCGCGGTCGAGGTCAGGCGGACCTTCAGGCCGCGGACCTTGCCGATCACCCGACCGTTGACCACGATGTCGTCGGCCACGATCTCGCCGCGGATCGTGGCGCTTTCGCCCACGGTCAGCAGATGGGCGCGGATGTCGCCCTCGACCGTGCCTTCGACCTGGATGTCGCCGGTCGTGCGCAGATTGCCCACGACGGTCAGATCCGAGGACAGGACCGAGGCCACCGCCTTACCCTTGGGACTCGTGCCGCCGAAATCGAGGTTGGGTTTCGTCACAGGTGCCTCCGGTGCTTTGGCCTTGTCGGTTTCGCCGGGTTTGGCGGCTCCGGGTTCATTGATGCGGCTCTTAGAAAACATGGTTGGCAGCCTTTATGAAGGTCATCGGGTTCACCGGGGTGCCCCCCACGAGAACCTCGTAGTGAAGATGTGTGCCGGTGGACCGGCCCGAATTGCCCATATCACCGATCTGGTCGCCGCGCGATACCCTTTGTCCCTGCGCGACCCTGACCTGCGACATGTGGGCGTAGCGCGTCTTGACGCCGAAATCGTGCTCGATCACCACCGAGCGACCATAGCCGTTGTCCCAGCTGGCGTGGATCACAACCCCGTCACCGGTGGAATAGATCGGGGTGCCGTAGGCGCCGGCCATATCGGTGCCCTCGTGCATCCGGGTGCCCATGCCCTTGGGGTCGCGCCGGTAGCCGAAGCCGGAGGTCCAGCGGAAGCGGTCCTTCACCGGCATGGCGAAGGGCAGTTTATAGGCCGCGATGCGATACATGTTCATATCGTCGAGCTTTTGCAGGATCGCTGCCGCGCGCTGTTCGTCGGCGCTGACCGCGCCCTTGGACGACAGGCTCAGCTTGCCGATCGGACCGCCCTGACCGGAATAGCCCTTGCGCACCGTGCTCAGCAGGTCCGAGGGCGACATGCCCGCCTGGCGGAACATCTTGTCCAGCGGCTCCATCGAGACGGTGACGGCCTCTTCCAGCTTGGCAAAGATCTCGTCGTTGCGGGATTCGAGCGCGCGTTTCTCATCGGCGATCTGGTCGGCGATCTCGGCGGCGCGTTCGGCGGCGCGTTCCATCTGGTCGCGTTCCTGAGCGGTCTCGCCAAGCGCGCCGGTGACGATTTCCAGCGTGGCGGTCGCGTCGCGGGCGCGGTCGTCGGCGCTGCGCGACGATCCGGTTTCCTTGACCAGCGCCAGGCGCGCGGTATCGGCCTCGGCCCGCGCCTCGTCGCGTTCGTGGATGGTGCGGCGCAGGGTGTTCTGAACCACGTCGATGCCGGTTTCCAACTCGCGCCGCCGATCCTCGGAGGCGAGCAGGCGGTTCTGCATCTCGGCCACCTGGGCGAGGGCGAGGTTGAACCGGTCCTGGGCGCGCGCCGCCTCTTCCGCGCGGATGTCGCGGTCCTGGGACAGGGCGTTCAGCCGCGTCTCGAACATCGCCTGCTGTCGGGCGGTCTGATCGCGCGACGAGCCGGCGGAAATCGAGTCGATCAGGATCACCGCCGTCGCGATGATCGCCCAGGCCAGACCCAGCCCGCCGAAGAACACCGCAATCGCCTGGGTGGCGGGACGCAGACGGATGAAGCGGGTCTCGCTGTCGGATTTCAGGAACAGGCGCTGCTCGGGCAGCCAGCGTTCCAGCGTCGAGTTGATCCGATATGCAAGGCGCGTCAGCACGAGATGTGTCCGTTCGTTTCCAGTTTCTGTAAGGCGAAGGGCGCTCGCGGCGGAGGCAGCCACTGATTACGCCGCCACCTCGCGGGGCCGCAACAAATTTGACCGGTAAGGTTGCGAAAGCACGCTTAATGCGCGGCGGCCAGGCGAAATCCCGCCGATCCGGGGACTGTTCCGGTGGGAGGAGGGAACCGTATGGCCTTGACCGGAATGGCGTGGCGGTGCAGCCGCGCCGGAGATTCCGCATCCGCACGAGGCGCGCGGTGCGCCTCAGATCTCGCCGCGCACCAGGGCCTGCCGCACCTGGTCGAGGCCCTGGGCGATGTCGCGTTCCAGCGCCGCGACAAGGCCGGGGGCGTCGCCGGCGCGCATGGCGGCCAGCGCTTCTTCGTGCCGGTCGGGCAGGCCCGAGGCGCCGAAGCGCGCGCAGACCACCCTGAGCGAGGGGCCGAAGCGCAGCCACAGGGAACGCGCGATGTCGGTCAGAACCGGCGCGCCCGACGCTTCGTAAAGCGTGAAGTGAAAGGCGTGGTTGCTTTGCAGATAGGCGGGGATGTCGCCGTCGGCGATGGCCTGCGTCACGCGGGTATCCAGCCGGGTCAGCCGCTCGGTCAGCGCGGGTGTCAGATGGGCGGCGGCGCGGCGGGCGAGTTCCGGCTCGATCGACATGCGGGCAAAGCCGATCTGGTCCAGCGTCGCCGGCGTCAGATGCGGGACCGAGACGCGGCGATTACCCTGCGGCAGCAGCGCGCCCTCGGCGGTCAGCCGACGGATCGCCTCGCGCACCGGGGTCATGCCGGCGCCAAGCCCGGCGGTCAGGCCCTGGATCGTCACCGGCTGTCCGGGGGCGAGCCGGCCGAACAGAATCATGTCGCGCAGGACGGAGTATGTGGTCTCGTGCGTGGGGATCTTGCGCGCGCGGCCCCCCGGCGTGCCGGCGGCGGCCGTATCGGTTCTGTCGGTCTTGCCGTCCATGCCGCCGTCCATTCCCGCTCCGTCTGTCCGGTTCTGCCCGGGTTCGCCACCCGGGGGCGCGGTTGCGCCACGGGTGTTCCCTTATTCCCCGCATTGGGCCGGACGATCAAGCAGTTCCGGTGCGTCAGGCGGAGCGGCTCTTACCGCCGGCACGGCCAGCCGGTCAGCCCGCCGCGCCGACCTGCGCCCGCAGGCGCGGGCGTTCGCGCGCCAGCCACAGCGCGGGAAGGATCAGGGGCGCATTGCCGACCTCGCCGG
>JAATGA010000282.1 GCA_015654855.1 Rhodobacterales bacterium | reverse complement strand
CGACTACGACCTGATCCTGCTGGATCTGCACCTGCCAGATGGCGACGGGTTGACCCTGCTGCGCCGGTTGCGGGCCGAGGGCCGGCGCACCCCGGTCCTGGTGGTGACGGCCCGCGACCGGATCACCGAACGGATCGCGGGGCTGGAGGCCGGGGCCGACGACTACCTGGTGAAGCCCTACGACCTTGATGAGATGCAGGCCCGCATTCATGCGATCTGCCGCCGCGCCTCGGCCACGGTCGAGGCCGAGCGACGCTTTGGCCGGCTGCGGCTGCTGCCCGAACGGCGCCAGGCGCTGCTGGATGAAACCCCGGTGCATCTGACCCTGCGCGAATGGGCGCTGCTGGAGCGCCTCAGCCGCCGGCCCGACATCACCATCAGCCGGGCGCAGATGGAGGACACGCTCTACGCCTTCGGTGAAGAGATCGAAAGCAATGCGATCGAGGCCCATATCAGCCGGTTGCGCGCCAAGCTGGGACGCGGCGCCATAGTGACCGAGCGCGGCTTCGGCTACCGGATGGGGCGGGTCTGATGCGCCGGCTCAGCGTCCCGCGGCGTGTCACGCTTTTCATCACGGTCGGTTTCGGCCTCATCTGGGCGGTGGCGGTTCTGCTCATGGCGTCGGTCCTGTGGTCGGAACAGCAGGAGTTGTTCGACCAGGAACTGGCCGAGACCACGCATGTGCTGCTGCCCCTGATCTCGCAACAACAATTGCGGGGCGGCGGCCCGGACATAGACTGGCTGAGACTGCCGCCCCCGGGAGTCGAGATGGACGAGGCGCTGGTCTATCGCCTGGTCGACCGCGAGGGGAACGTCCTGCAACAATCGGCGCTGGCCGAGGCAGCGGGGCTGCCGCCGCCGTCGGAAATCAGGGCGCGGCTGACCGAGGCCGCCGACTACCGGATCTATTCGACGCTGTTCAACGCGGCCGGTCATGCCCTGCAACTCGCCGCCCCCATGGCCGAACAACGCGAAGCGTTTGAGGAGGGAATGACCGGCTTTCTGCTGCCGATGATCGCGCTGCTGCCGCTGACATGGCTGATGACGGGCTGGATCGCGCGGCGCGCGCTGGCGCCGCTGAGCGAGTTGGGGGCAGAGATCGCGGCGCGCGACGGAAACCGGCTCGACGCGATCGACGCAAGCGACTGGCCCGACGATCTGGTGCAGATCGCGGGCACGCTGAACGGGTTCATGGCGCGGCTGACCCAGGCGCTGGACGCGGAGCGCGCCTTCGCCACCAATGCCGCGCATGAGTTGCGCACCCCCGTCGCCATCGCGCTGGCACAGGTGCAGCAGTTGCGCGACACCACCACGGATACCGGTCAGATCGCCCGGATCGGTGCGCTGGAGCGGGCCTTGCAGCGGATGCGGCGGCTGGTCGCGCGGCTGTTGCAACTGGCGCGGGCCGATGCCGGGATCGGCCTGTCCGAGGCATCGCACGATCTGGTGCCGCTGGTGCGGGCCGTGCTGGCCGACAGCGTGCCGCACAGGGCCGCGGGGCGGATCGTGACGGATCTGCCGGATCGCGAAGTCCAGGCGCGGATCGACCCGGACGCATTCGCCATCATCCTTGGCAACCTGATCGACAACGCGCTGCAACACGGGTCCGAATCCGGGCGGGTTCAGATCGCCATCCGACCCGGTCCCGTGCTTGACGTAACGAACGACAGCCCCGTGGTCCCGGGGCTGGAGGACCTGCCGCGCCGGTTCGCCCGCAGGGGCAGGGACGGCTTCGGCCTGGGGCTGCACATCTGCCGGCAGATCGCCGAACAGGCGGGCGGGCGACTGGACCTGATGTCGCCGGTTCCGGGCCAGACCGGGGGCTTTCTGGTCCGGGTGACGCTGCCCCGGGCCGAGGCGTCCTGACCTGCCGCCATCCCCGCCGCCCCCTTCGCGCCGAGACAGCGGGACGGTTATCCCCGGAGGCGGACGGTCGCCCGGTCGTCGGGAACGACCCGGATCACTTCTGCGTCAGGCGCGCGACGGCAGCGGGCAGGCCCTGGGCCGACAGTGCGGCCTGCGCTTTCTGCCCGCCGACCGCCACCATAGCGACCACCGGAGCCTCGGCCCCGGTCAGCGTCGCCAGCGCTTCGGCCGTCAGCAGCGTGGTCGCGACACAACCGTCGGGCAGGCAGGTCAGGAAAGGCACTTTGAAAAGCCCGGTCCCACCGTCGGCCAGCGCCAGCCCCTCGTCGAGCTTCAGGCCGAAGGGACCGACGATGGTCAGCCGCGTCCCGTCGCCCTCGGGGTGCAGACTGACCCGGACGACGAGTTGGTTGGTCTTCGTGTCGCGCTGCTCCTGCGTCGCCCGGCACAGCGTAACCGTCGGGGTCCCGGCGTTTGCCGCGTCGGTTCCGGCCGGGGCCTCGGTTCCGGCCGGGGCCTCGGTTCCGGCCGGGGCCTCGGTTCCGGCCACCGGCGCCGGACCGCAACCGACCGTCCAGGCGCCATAGGTCTCGACCGTCGAATCGGGAAGGGTCTGCGCGGCCACCGGCAGCGCCGACATCAGCGCTAGGACCGTGGCCGCAAGACCGGTTCTGAAGGAAATCATACGCATTGGCCTTCGACGCTCCTCATGGACAAAACCGAATGCCGCCGGACAATCCAGGGCATGGCGGTCCCTTCGGCAATTGTTAGCGCGCCGTGGCCTGGGGCGAAAGCGCCGCGGCAGAGAATTCTGCGGCACGAACGTCCCGGCGGGGCGCGCCGGAGCCCAAGAGTCCCCCACGACGGAAGGTCCCCGTCGCGCCGGTCGCTTCACTCAACCGGCCGGGGCGAGGGCTCCGACCCGCGCGGCGGCGAGGCCGACGGTGGCAGTACTCGCCCTTTGCGCAGATCGCTCAGGCCAGAGCGCGACCGAACGGACCAGAGGGCCGCGCTGCGCTCTCATACCGGATCGCGGCGGAGCGGCATGGTCATGCAGTGGATGCTGCCGCCGCCCGTGGCGAACTGATCGAGGTTCGGGTCCAGGACCTCGAACCCTTCGGCCCGCAGCGCCTCGTTCGCGCGTTTGCAATGCTTCGGGCTGATGATCCGGTCGTTGCCGAGCGCGAGGACGTTGCAGGCCATGTGGTGCATCGCTTCCTTATAGCTGACCGGGATCACCTTGATCTTGTGCCCGGCGAGCCAGGCCAGGAACGCGTCGTCCAACACATCCGTGCAGGCGATGGCGGTCTCCTGGTTCAACATGCAGAAGATCACGTCGAGGTGCAGGAAATGCTCGGCGAAGGGCACGGCGATGGCGTCCCACCCCTGTTCGCGGAACCAGCCGACCAGTTGTTCGGCCCCCGATTTCTCGGTCCGCCCGCCGGAATAGCCGACGGCCATCAGGTTGCGGCCGATGACATGGATGTCGCCGCCCTCGACATTGCCGTGGCTCGCGACCTTCCAGACCGGGCAGCCGATGGACTGATAGAAGGACAGGATCGCGCCGAGTTCCCCCCGCCGCTGCGGCCGCTCCATCTGGGTCAGCATAACGCCCCAGGGCGTCATCTGCGACGAGTCGCGGGTGTAGATCTGGTAGGACAGCCCCTCGACCGGGGTCAGATAGTGGCGTTTGACCCCGGCGGTGTCGAGCGCGCTTTCCATCTCGGAATATTGCGCCATCAGGGTCTGGGGATTGGCCCGCTTGCCCTGGTCGAGCGAGCGGCGCGCGATGTCGTTGGTCGGGATCCACTCGTAATAGTCCGGGCGGCACAGCAGCACGTCGCGCAGGACGCCGGTTTCGGAAGTAACGGACCAGTCCATGATCGCGGGCCTCTCTGATGTCGGATGGATAGGGCATTTCTGGCCCGGATCGTTGCCGGGTTGAATGCCGAAGTTCATTAGCTCACTTTGGTCCGGACAAAAGTGACGCCCGACAGACCCGGAGGCGCGATGAGCATCGACCCCATGAACCTGCGCCTGATGCGCATCTTCCAGACCATCGTCGAGGCGGGCGGGTTCTCCGCCGCCCAAGGTGCGCTGAACCTGTCGCTCGCGACGATTTCCAACCATATCGCCACGCTGGAGACGCGACTTGGCGTGGTGCTGTGCCGGCGGGGCCGGTCGGGGTTCGCCCTGACCGAACAGGGCCGCGCGGTCTACGAGGAATTCGTCAGCCTCTCCGCCAGCCTCGGCCAGTTCGAGGCGCGGTTGCGCAGTCTGAAGGGCGAGATGACGGGGAACCTGTCCATCGGCCTCGCCGACAATACGATCAGCGATCCCGCCGCCCCGCTGGAAAAAGTGCTGGCCGCCTTCACCGATGCCGCGCCGGAGGTGACGCTGACGCTTTCGACCCATCCGCCGCATGAGATCCTGCGAGATCTGGCCTCGGGGCGGCTGCATCTGGCCATCGCGAGCTTTCCACGCATCGCTTCGGGGCTGGCCTATATGGAGCTGTATTCCGAGCGCCATCATTTCTGTTGCGGCGCGGGCCATCCGCTGTTCATCGCCCCCGATGCCGCCATCGACATTGCCGAAGTGCGCAGGCACAGGATCGTCGGGCGGTCCTATTGGGGCGCGCGGGATATGAAGGCATTCGCCCTGCCGGAACCCCGCGCCACCGTCAGCGATATGGAGGCCGAGGCGCGGCTAATCCTGTCCGGCCGCTATCTCGGCCATCTGCCGGAGCATTACGCACGGGCCTTCGTCGCGGCGGGGCGGCTCCGGTCGCTGCGCCCCGACATCTTCGCCTGGTCGGCGCCGTTCCAGGCGGCCTTCGATCCGGCGATGCGGGAAAAGCGGGTGGCGAAGCTGTTCCTCGACCTGCTGGAACAGGCGTTCCGGGGGCCTCACACCCCGGCGACGTGACCGCCGGGTTGCGGCTCACGCCATGCCGATCTGGCGGTAAAGCGCGACCAGCCAGTCGATGAACACCCGGACCCGCAGGCTCATCTGCCGGTTGCGCGGGTAAAGCACATGGATCGGCATCGGCACCGGCGGGGTGTCGGGCATCAGGTCGACCAGCCGCCCGGCGGCGATGTCCGCCGCGACCGCATAGCGCGGCACCTGAATGATGCCGAACCCGCGCAGCGCCGCCTCGCGCAGCGTCTCGGCCCCGCTGACCATCAGCCGCGCCGGCAGCGCGACCGTCCGCACCTCGCCCGCCACCACGAAGTCGAGCGGCAGGACGCCCCCGCTCGCGGTCGAGCGGAAGCCGACCACTACATGGCCCGCCAGCGCATCGGGGCTTTGCGGCAGGCCGTGGCGGGCGACGTAGCCGGGCGCGGCGACCGTCGCCTCCGCCAGCAGGGCGATCTGGCGGCCGACCAGATCGCTTTCGCCGATCTGTCCGGCGCGGACCACGCAGTCGATCCCCTCGCCCACCAGATCGACGAAGCGGTCGTCCTCGGCCAGGTAAAGCTCGATCTCGGGATAGCTGTCGAAAAAGCCCGCCAGAGCCGGCAGGATGATCTGCCGCGCCTGAGCACCCAGCACGTTGACCCGCAGCAGCCCGCGCGGCACGCCGCCGCCAAAGGCGCTTTCCGCCTCGTCGATCTCGGCCAGGATGTCGAGGCAGCGGCGATAATAGGCCTCGCCGTCGAGCGTCGGGCGCACCTGGCGCGTCGTCCGTTCCAGCAGCCTGGTGCCGAGCCGTTGTTCCAGATGTCTGATCGCATCGGTCGCGGTCGAGGCCGGTAACCCGAGATCCCCGGCGGCGCGGACAAAGCTTTTGCGCTCCACGATGCGGATGAAGACACGCATGGCGTCGATCCGGTCCATTATCCGAAATCTCCGAATTGTCTTCGCAAATTATGCCAGATTATCCGGTCTGATCAAATCGCCAGATTACGGGCCTGTCGAACCAGATTCGGAGAATCGATATGACCGCCTTTCATGGAAAGATCGCCCTTGTGACCGGGGCAAGCCGCGGACTTGGGCGCAACACCGCCATCGCGCTGGCGAAGCGCGGGGTCGGTGTGATCGGCACCTGGCATTCCAACGCCGCCGAGGCCGAGGCGACCGCCGCCGCCATCGCGGCCGCAAGCGGGCGCGCGAGTATGCTGCAACTCGACACCGGCACAGTTTCGGGCTTCCCTGCCTTTGTCGCCGCGCTGCGCGAGGTTCTGGCGCGGGACTGGCAACGCGACAGCATCGACTTCCTCGTCAACAACGCGGGTGTCGGACTGCACAAACCCTTTGCCGAGATCACAGAAGCGGAGTTCGACCGGCTGTCGGACATCCATCTGAAGGGGGTATTCTTCCTGACCCAGGGCCTGTTGCCGGTCATCGCCGATGGCGGACGGATCGTGAACCTGTCCTCGGGCCTCGCGCGGTTCGCGCTGCCGGGGTATTCGGCCTATGCCGCGATGAAGGGCGGGGTCGAAGTTCTGACCCGCTATCTGGCAAAGGAGCTGGGTCCGCGCGGCATCGCGGTCAATACCATTGCGCCGGGCGCCATCGAGACCGATTTCGGCGGTGGCCAATTGCGCGACAATCCGCAGGTCAACGCCTTCGTCGCCGGGGTCACCGCGCTCGGCCGGGCGGGGCTGCCCGACGACATCGGCCCGGCCATCGCCGCGCTGCTGAGCGAGGACAACCGCTGGGTCAACGCGCAGCGGATCGAGGTATCGGGCGGCATGATGCTGTAACCCCTGGAGGGGGCTGGATACCCTCCCGAAGGCCGGCTCGATATATCCCGGCCCGGTAACCCCCTGCACGAGCCGGGGAATATCCGGGACGGAGAGCATCGCGGCAAGTTGCCTCCTCGAAAGTGGACGGGCCTGCCCGAACCACCCTCGCCCTGTTCCCCCGCGGCGTATAGGCGACGGTGCCGGAAAGGCTGTTACCCCGGGGTGAGCCGGACCAGACCGGACCTTTGCCGATGGCCCTTAAACGACGATCGTCGCCACGCCCGGACCTCTCGGCTGTCGGGGCCGGGCGGCGGCGCGCGCTGCTCCTACCGAATGTGAAGACCCGCCCCGCCATCCTGCGAGCGATATTCACATGGAGGCGCAGATGCGCATCATCCCTGACGCCCGGCGCGTCGTCATTCTGTCCTATTCCTTCTGGGCGCAGATCTTTGGCCTCGCCGCCCTGATCCTGCCCGAGATGGCCTTCGCCCTGTGGGAGATCGAGACCGACCCCTATGTGCTGTGGTGGGTCGGCGTCGGGCTGCCGGGTGTCGGCATCCTCGGCCGGCTCGTCGTGCAGACGGGCCCGGCCATCGTCAATGCCCTGCGCATCGCCGCCGTGACGGCGCTGATCCTGTGCCTGTCGATCCTTTCCGCCCGCGCGCAGGCGACCGAGGATCAGACCCTCGCCATTGCCGTGCCGTTCATCGAGGCGAAGGAGGGGATGCGGCTGGAAGCCTATCTCGACATCGT
>JAATGA010000473.1 GCA_015654855.1 Rhodobacterales bacterium | reverse complement strand
TGATGGGCGTGGCCAAGGCGGCGCTGGAATCGGCGGTGCGGTATCTGGCCAACGACCTCGGCCCCCAGGGCATCCGGGTGAACGCGATCAGCCCCGGCCCGATGAAGACCCTGGCCGGTGCGGCCATCGGCGGGGCGCGGGCCACCTTCCGCCATACCGAGGCCAACGCCCCCCTGCGCGCGAATGCGACGCTTGAAGCGATCGGCGGTACCGCCGTCTACCTCGCCTCGGATTACGGCGCCTGCACCAGCGGCGAGATCATCCGGGTCGACGGCGGCTATCACGTTCTGGGGATGCCGCAGCCCGAGGGGCTGTAAGCCGCACGCGCCCAGGGGCGGTTGCACCTTTTCGACTGTCGCGGTTTCCCTGCCCGACCGGCGCGGCACATTCGTCCCGCCGCATGTCCGACGCTGCCGGACGGCCCGTTGCATCGCCCGGCCAGGCGGCGAAGCATCCGAAGCTTTCGGAACACTTTCAGGTTGTGCGACTCGGCCGCCGGTCTGTATTCTGATTATAATATCATCACGCACAAAGCTTTTTAGCCATAACGACGCCCCCGCACAGGTTGGAGGAATTGATGTCATGAAAAAGGTCGCGACCCGAAACTGGGGACCCGAATTTCGCGAATTGTCCAATCTTATCGGGCTGAAGTCGGTTTCGACCCGAGCGAACGAACAGGCCCTCCGGGACGAGATCGCGCGGGGCGACGGGAGCCATGGCTATGGCCGCCACGGCGCGCAGACCGGATGGGAGGCGCAGTTCATCCGTGCCGTGACCAAAATCACCCCGGATCAGGCGCATGACCCGATGGGCGTCAACGGCACCCTGCGTCGCTGGAACGGGTTCATGTCCTACAGCGACGTGAACGGCGCGCCTGTGCTCGACCTTTTCGATCAGAACGGCCACGATCCCACGAATTTCGTTGTTCGGGCGGGCGACGTTTCCGGCGGCTTCATCACGCCCGAGGCGCAGTTTCTGGCAAAGGCGCGTGGGATGCAGGTTCTCGGCCAGTTGAGGGGGCCGGCCTTCTACGCAGCGCGCTATCGCTTCAAGACCGAAAGAAAGTTCATCCACGCACCGATCAACTCGGTTCATGTCGTGGTGGGGCCGGCCAGGGCCGGCGGACTGTACGGCCTCGGCTTTGCGCGGCGCAGGGGTGTCACCTACAGCGCCAGCCGCGATTTCGTGTTGAAGATGATCGACGCCTTGCTGACCGGCAAAAAGGGCAGCGCAATCGGGCTGCCTCCGGGCGATCCCATGGCGGCAAAGCTGCAAAGCTGGATCGGCGCCCATGCCGCGCGGCCGCAGTTCGTCGAGAAACCTCTTTTCGCCGATATGGGCGAGTTGGCCGACTTCTTCTAGATCGACATCAAATGGCAGAAAAGCTGTAGCCTGATCTTTCGCCGCGATCACTTTCCGGCCAGCCACAGCCATGGCGTCTGGCGGCTGATCACGATGTTTCCCAACGATCTGGACCCGGGGTGGGCACCGAGCCTGTTCCTGACGGATGCGATGAAAGACGCGCTTATCGCAGCGCGCAACGGCTTCAACAGGAATGCCGCAGACTACCACTGGACGGGGCAAACCCTGTCTTTCGACGGGGCGTCGAAGCAGACCAGCGCCGTGCCGGCCTGGGGCGGTTGACCGAGAAGGCGGCGCAGACGATGGGTGCAGCGGGGCCGGCGCGGCCCCGCCAAAGTTCGCGTTACTTCGCCAGCCGCAACCGCTCGTGCCCCCAGGCCATCAGGAACATCAGCGCGATGCCGGTGCCGACCACCGCCGTGTCAAGTGCCAGGCCCGCCGGCGGAAAGCCTTTGGCGATCTGCCCGGCATAGGCCAGCACCGAGCCGAGCGCGAAGACCGGCAGCGAATGCCGCCCCAGCAGGGCGAAGGGCCGGCCGACCGCCGATCCCGACAGCCTGCGGATCGCCGGAAAGGCCGACAGCAGATAGGCCAGCGACAGGATGTGCAAAAGCCGCGGCCCCGTCGCATAGGTCTTGTCGAAGGCGGTCAGCACC
>JAATGA010000267.1 GCA_015654855.1 Rhodobacterales bacterium | reverse complement strand
GTGTAGCGGGACCGCGCCGCCTGGCGTTCGACGCATCGACAAGATGCTCGTGTTCCCACCGAGAAACCCGGCGCGCATGTCCCGTTGTGCAGCGATCCTTCAGAGCGCACCCCTTGCATGCGTTTGTCCAATAGCGCCGCATGAGCAAACCCTGCTGCTCGGTCGTGGTACGATGCGTCAAAGCTTGGCCCGCCGGGCAGCGATACACATCGGCACCCGGCTCATAGGCGAAGTCGGCCTTCACAAAGTGCCCTTTGGCCCGGCTGCCCGATGTGTCCGAACGCGGCACGGTCGCGGTAATGCCTGCCTCATGGCAGGCCAATATCTCGTGGGCGCTAAAGTAGCCCTTGTCGGCAAGAATGTGCATCTCATCCCGTTCCAGCACATCCCTGACCTGCTTTCCCATCCGTGTCAGAAGATCCCGGTCATGACCCTGGTCGGTGACCTCGTGCGTGACGATCAGATGGGTCTCGGCAGCGACAACGCTTTGAACATTATAGCCAACATGCCCGCTGTGCTGCACGCGGGTAGCCATGGCACGCGCATCGGGATCGGTCAGGGATATCTGGCCGTCCGGCGCATCATCCAGCGCCTTCTCCATTGCCAGAAGCCGTTCGATCTCGCGCCGGATGCCATGATATTGACCGGTCAGATGGGCGGCACGTTCGGCTCTGGCCTCGCCGGTTTCATGACGGTCGATCCGTTCGGCCTCCTCGATATAACGCCCGACCTCGGCTTCCAGATGCGCTAAACGGCTTGCGACCTTCCCTTTGCTGAAGTTACGGTCGCGGTTGTTGACCGCCTTGAATTTGCTGCCGTCGACTGCAGCCGTATCGCCCTTCAGCACACCAATCCGACGGCAGAGCTGAACGAACTGTGCGCAGGTCTTTCGGATGGCAGAGCCGTTGTCGCGCCTGAAATCGGCGATGGTCTGGTGATCGGGCACCAGTCGACCCGTCAGCCACATCACTTCCACATTGCGTCCGGCTTCCCGCTCCAGACGCCGGCTGGGTGGGATCCGGTTCAGATAGCCGTAGATGAACAGCTTCAGGAGCATTGCCGGGTGGTATCCGGGACGGCCAGTCAGCGCCGCGGCGTGGCGATTAAAGCCGAGCGCAGCCAGATCGAGCTCATCGACAAAAATATCGACGATGCGAGCCAGGTTATCTTCTGCGACCCAGTCATCCAGCCGGTCAGGGAAAAGTGTGGTCTGATCCCGGCTGACACCCTCGATGAAACCCGCCATGCAAAGCCTCCCAACCCTATGAAAGGATAGCACAGATTGGGGTTTTTACACAGCCTCCGCGGAATGTGGACTGACGGTATTGTAGTCCGTGACCCAAGCCGCCATCAGCTCTCGGGCATGAGCAAGGTTACGGAACAGCGTCTCGTTCAGAAACCCGTCCCGCATCCGGCCGTTGAAGCTTTCGACAAATCCGTTCTGCATGGGCTTGCCGGGCGCGATGTAGTGCCATTCGACTTTCTGCTCGGCCCACCACTGGGTTGTGGAGGGGCGATGGAGACGATACGCCGCCGCGGCACTGGCATCACAGGGCGCCAGCACGAACCCCAGCCTAGGCCTGCTGCGCGTGGCGGACTGGGTGAAGAAACAGCACCATATGTGTTGAACGGCTTGCAATAAGGACCCTGTTTCTGGGGTGATCGGCGTTCAAAAGGGACCCCACCGACCGGGGGTTGGGTCCATTGTGCCTTCGATGATTATCGGAGAGTGAGCCGGTGAGGTGCCATTGGTTTGAGGCCACCGGCGAACGCAAAAATCAGGCGGCTACATTTTACCGAGGACAAGGGGATCAAGACGATCTGCCGCGACCTGAAACATGCTCGAACCGAAGCGGACAGAGCCCGGCACGCATCTTGTTTTGCAACGGCAAGGGCTGGGCAAGAGCCCGCGGACCAGCAGTGTACCGGCTCAGCTCCGGAAGCCGGACGGTGCGTTCGCGGGCGCACCACTCTTCAGTCCTG
Organism: Rhodobacterales bacterium; assembly: GCA_015654855.1. Taxonomy (GTDB): domain Bacteria; phylum Pseudomonadota; class Alphaproteobacteria; order Rhodobacterales; family Rhodobacteraceae; genus JAATGA01. Next base: position 5,832 of record JAATGA010000267.1, on the reverse strand, counting down.
CCTGAAAGCGGGGAGCTTCACGCCCACCTGAAAGCGGAACCATCACATCCGATGGCGCGCTCGAAGCAACCGCCGACCAAACCTAGACTCTGCAACACAGCCAGTATTGCGCCACGCAGTCCATCGCCCCACCCCTGCGGGCAAGGCGATGGACTGGAACTCAGCCCTTTTGCGGCAGGAACGGCGCGCGATACTGGGATTGACGCTCCAGCATCCAGCCCGGGTATTCGGCGGGCAGTCTGGTCACCGTGTCGAGCGCAGACAGATCCTCGTCGGTCAGCACCAACTCTGTCGAGCGGATGTTATCCTCCAACTGCTCGATCCGCTTGGCGCCCACGATCACGCTGGTCACCACCGGCTGATGCAGAAGCCAGGCCAGCGCCACCTGCGCTACCGAGCAGCCTTTGGCCGATGCGATCTCGCGCATCGCGGCGATGGCGGCATCGCCGCGCGTGAGGTCAACCGGCGGGAAGTTGAAGCTGGCCCGGCGGCCGTCGTTTGCCTTGTTGCCATCGCTATACTTGCCGGACAGGAAACCCCCGGCCAGCGGGCTCCAGACCATCAGGCCAATGCCTTCGGCCTGCAGCATCGGCACGATCTCGCGTTCGAGATCCCGGCCGACCAACGTATAATAGGCCTGCAACGACAGGATCGGCGCGAGCTTCCGCGCCTCAGTGATGCCGACCGCCTTGACGATTTGCCAAGCCGCCCAATTCGACAGGCCGATGTAGCGCACGTGGCCCTGGCGGACCAGCGTATCGAGCGCCTCCAGCGTTTCGGTGATCGGGGTCAGCGGGTCGAAACCGTGGATCTGGTAGAGGTCGATATGATCCATCTGCAACCGGGCGAGGCTGGCCTTGGCCTGCGCCATGATATGGGCGCGCGAGGCGCCCCGCGCGTTCGGCCCCTCGCCCATCGGCCCGAGCACCTTGGTGGCGATCACCAAATCGTCGCGCGCAATGCCGAGGTTGCGGATGGCCTGGCCCAGGATCCGCTCACTCTCGCCGCCAGCATAAACATTCGCGGTGTCGATGAAGTTGATGCCGGCGTCGACGGCCGCCTTGACGAGCATGTCAGCCTCGTCCTGACGCAACTGGCCAATCTGGCCCCACATGCCGTCCGAACCGCCGAAGGTCATCGTGCCAAGGCAGAGCTCGGAGACCAGAAGGCCGCTCGGGCCAAGAGTGCGATAACGCATGGGATATTCCTTTGTCCCGGAGGATACGCCGGCGGCAAAACGCCCCCGGGTCTAGGCAAAGATAGGGCGGTCTTGCGGGAAGGCGCGACGCTGATCCTCGCAAATCCTTGCACGATCCTCTCATCCACGCTGATTATAGGCTGCGAACGGCGCGGGCAGACCCTAGATTACCGGACATGGAAACCGATTATCTCGCCCCCCTTCGCGACCTGATCGCCCGCCAATGGCAGGCGGATGGCCGGGAAACCCCGGTCGACGGGCTGCTGCTGACTTCGGTCACCGCCCCGACCGGGCCGATACATGCCGTCTACCGCCCCTCGCTCTGCGTCGTGGCGCAGGGTGCCAAGACCAGCATGCTCGGCGAGCGCGCCTATCGCTACGATGCGGGGAAATGCCTGATCGCGTCGATGGAGGTGCCAATCCGGGCCGAGATCACCCGTGCCACGCCCGAGCGCCCCTATCTGGCCTTCAGCCTTGCGCTCGATCCCGCGACGATCTCCGATCTGCTGCTGGAACGGGATGGCAGGGACGACGCCCCCGCCGGTGCGGCGCTGGCGGTTCATGCCTTTGGGCCGGAGCTGGCCGACCCGCTCTGCCGACTAATGGCGCTGTGCGAACGGCCGCGGGACATCGCGATCCTCGCGCCCCTGATCCGGCGGGAGATCACCTGGCTTTTGCTGAACGGGCCGATGGGACCGGCTTTGCGGCAGATCGGCCTTGCGGGCAGCCATATGGCCCGGATCGGCCGGGCCATCGCCTGCATTCGCGAAAGCTTCGCCACACAGTTGAACGTGCGGCATCTCGCCAATGTCGCGGGCATGAGCCCTGCCACTTTCCATCGGCATTTCAAGGCGGTGACGGCGATGACGCCCGTCCAGTATCAAAAGCAGCTCCGCTTGCAGGAGGCCCGCCGCCTGCTGCTGTCCGACGGCGCCGATGTCGCCCGGATCGGCTATGCCATCGGTTACGAAAGTCCGTCGCAGTTCAGCCGGGAGTATCGTCGTTTGTTCGGCGCGCCGCCGGGGCGCGACGGGCAGGACATCCGCAAAGGGTTCGCGCCGCCGGTCGAGGTGTGAGATGATTGGCGGATCGGAGCCGTACAGCATCCGCAGGGCTTGATCTGAAATTCTGGGCGTCACGGCGGCGCGTATCGGCCAGCAAGACGCCGGTGGTCCGGATTGTCGTTAGAGACTGCCCGCGGAGGCTACCGATGCCGGGATCTAGCAAGGCAACATGAAGCATCCCGGCGCAGATTATCGCGCCGGGATCAGGACGGAGATCTGTCGTCAGTCCCCGGTTGGCAGCCCACCGCTGGCCGTAGAACCGATTGTCGCCAGCACCGAAGACCCGCTCAGCTTCAGCCAGATCACATGCAGAACCGCCATGACCACGCTGCCATAAAAGATCGCAAGGATGATCCCCCCGGGCGAGGGCGGCAGCGGGAAACTGCTGTTGAAGAAGAACCACAAGAAGGCCAGCGCCACAGCCGCGCCCATCACCGCAAGCGGCAGGTTAAGCCGCCCGATCCGGCCGAGGTAATACAGCATCGCGATGGCCGAAAGCACATAGGTCGAACCGACCCAATAGCCCGAAAGCGCCCCGAGAAAGCCATAGGTGTCCATGGTCGCAAGGCCCGTCAGCCCCAGGATCGACAGCACCACGATATCGAGCCCGGCAACCACCCGAATCGCCGGGGCGGGCGTCTGATGCACCTTCGACACCCCCGCCAGGAAGGCAGGCGCACATTTCTCGCGGCTCAGCGTCATCAGAAGGCGCGAGGCGAAGTTCAGGTTCGCGATGGTCACACCGAACAATGCGACGATCACCCCGGGCATGACGAAAAGGCTCAGCCACTCCACGTCATAAGCGGCGGCGATCTCGTGCAGCGGGTTTTCACTGGAAGCGAAATCCAGCCCGGCGTTGCGGAAACCGACGGTGAAGACCCAGGTGAAAACCGCAAACATCAGCCCGCAGATAAGCACCGACCAAAGCAGAGCCTGTCCCGTCTGCTTCAGCGGATTCTTTGCCTCGGCCCCCAGAAACAGCGCCGATTCAAATGCGGCAAAGGCCAGCAGCGTGAAGGCGACCCCTTGGGCGACCGAGGAGAACGACACCCCTTGCAGCGTGAACTGCACCGGATCGGCCAGCGCTGTGAAATTCTTCAGCGCCACCACCAGCAGGATGATCAGCATGGCCACGACCGACAGCACCTCGACCACGAACATGACGATGGCGGAACCCGCGACATCGCGCAGCGTCAGCCAGGCCGCAGCCAGCACGCAGATCACCGCCGCAGCCCAGGTTACCCCCTGCCCGGCGTCCAGCCCCAGTGTCCGCAGATAATCCGTCAGGAACAACCCGAACGACAGCGGCAGGATCGGGGCAGAGCCAAGCGAGAACAGCACCGCCGCCCAGGCCGTCAACACGCCCATGACCGGCGAGGCGCGCGACAGCAGGGCGTAAAGCCCGCCGCTCGATGCAAAACGCCCTGAAAACTGCGCGATGCAAAGCGCCACGCAGACCAGCACCGCCGCGCTGATCAGCCAGACCAGCCAGGCACCGTTGCCGCTGGTCGCCGCAACCAGCCCCAGAATCAGCGCAATGGCGACCGAGGGGCCGATCCCCGCCACCGACTGCGCCAGCAGCCCCAGAAAGCCTACCGAACCCGCGCGCAGCCCGGTTTCGCCCGGTCTGTCCGCAGAAGATGGCTTCGTTCCTTCAACATCCAGTGTCGTCATCTGTTCCGTTTCCCTGTTCGTGTGTTTTTTCTGATTTCGGAAGGCAACACCTGTCAGAGAGGAACCTGTTCCTTCAGGAAAGCCTCTCCCAGCAACTCGGCAAAAATGTCGATGTAGGCACCCTCGGAATGGCAGCGATAGACTGCGAGGTCGCGACTGTAGCGTTCCATCCTTGTGCCCTGGCGGGCGGCATTGCCCGATCCGCTCATGTGGATCATGTGTTCGGCACCGGACCAGGCCAGTTGCGCCGCCTGGCCCATCTGGCTGTAGAGCAGCAGATCCTCGCAGTTGGAAAAGGCGGTACCGCCTTCTGCCTGCCGCTCGCTGATGCGGGCGATTTCGCGGGCGCCGCCCAGAACCGCCTGACGCGCCGCCATGGCTTTTGCCAGACCCAGGCCCAGCACACGCTGATATTCATGGTGCCGCGCCCGTTCCATCGCCGGGAAAGGCCAGTGCGCCTTGGTGCCGGTGATGCAGTTTCTGTATTCGTCGACCACGGCCATCGACACGCCTGCGATGATTGCGGCCAGTTCGCCGTGGAAGAACCCCAGCGGACGGCCACTATACATCGGATTTCCGTGCAGCCGTACGCCGGGGGTGGTCAGGCTGGTGTCAGCCTCCCACAGGTGCAAATCGGCGGCATAGTGGCGGGGCACAAAGGCCTCGTCTATGCGGATCGAATGCGATCCGGTGCCGCGCATCCCCAACACGCCGCTCCAGGTCTCTTCCAGATGCCATTGCGCGCGCGGGACGATGACCAGCAGCTGGTCTTTGGCCGCATTCGGATTGCCTTCGCTGTCGGTCAGGATCGCATGGGGCAGGAAATGCGTCGAAAACGGCGAGCCAGAGCAGTAATGCCAGGTGCCGTTCACCACCCACCCGCCCTCGACCGGCCGCACGGTGCCGCCTGGCACATCGCGGGAGGCGGCAACGAAATGGCCACCCGCAAAGATTTCGTCTTGGGCTTCCTTGCTGAAATAGGAGGCCGCCTGAAGCACATGCGAGGCCCCGAGGCAAAAGCCCCATCCGGTCGAGGGGCAGCCGCGCGACAATTCCATCACCACGCGGTAAAAGGTTTCGATGCTGAACTCTAAACCGCCATACATCTTCGGCTGCAGGATGCGGTAGAATCCCGCCGCGCGGAACATCTCATGCGTTTCCTCGGAATAGCGTCCGCGGTCTTCGGTGGCCTTCTGCTCTGCGCGCAGGTGGTCGCGCATTGCGGCGGCCCTTGCGACCAAGATGTCCGGCGTCACTTCCGGGGTGGCATCATCGCGCACCGGGTGCGGGTCCATGGCGTTCACTGTCGTTTCTCCGTTTGAGCTTTGGCCCGCCACGTCCGCCCGGGCGCCGGTTCCGCCCGCGACATGGCAAGGGGGCCGGCGGGTCAGCGAATGCGGCAGCCCACGGGGTACAGTTCCGCAAAAGCCGCGTTTTTCGACAATCGTCCTTTCGGTTGATCCGATATCCGGCGATCGGGACGTGAAATCCGGTGTCGGAAATAAATGATTTGATCTGCGTCGTCCTGGCCCCGCAGATGGTCAGGCCCTGCCTCCCGGAGGTTCCCATGTCGCACACAGAGGCCTTTGACAGTCTTCTGACGCTGGCGCGTTGCGCGCTCGGTGGCACGGCTGCAGTGCTTTACTGGATCGGGCCAGACCTCCAGGCCGAAGAGCTTCATGGCCATGATCTGCCCGCCGAACTGCCCCGGCGCTATCACGCGCAGTTTGAATCCCGTGATCCGCTGCGATCCGAGCGGCTGTGCAATATGGGCGCCCGCTACGCAATCCTGTCCGAAGAATGCCGGGATGTCGCGCTGGCCAGCGAGGCGCGGCCCTATCTGGACCAAATCAGCCGAAGAAATCCTCAGGCGGGAACGAAGGGCACTCGATGCGC
>JAATGA010000508.1 GCA_015654855.1 Rhodobacterales bacterium | reverse complement strand
GTCGTAGTCGGTGCGCGCCGTGCGCCACAGAAGGTTTGCGCCGACGCGCAGATCTTCGGTCACACGCCAGGCCCCGTAAGCCGTCAGCATCGAGGAGGAATGTCCGTCATCCTCGACCCCGCCGGTGCGGCCCGAAAAACCGCCGTCGGTCGTGGTGCGGCTGGCCGAAAAGGCCAGTTCCAGCCGGTCGTCCAGATAGCCCGCCGCGACCGATCCGCTGTAGGTGCTGTCGCTGCCCGCCTCCAGCGCAGCCCTGCCCGAGACGCCCTGATGCGTCGGGCGGAAGGTGGTGATGTCCACGACCCCGGCAATCGCCTCGGACCCGTAAAGCGCCGATTGCGCGCCCCGCAGGATTTCCACCCGGTCGATCCCCGCGGTGGTCAGCGAGCCGAAGTTGAACGCAAACTGCGTGCCGGCAGTATCGCTGACATCGAAGCCGTCAAGCCGCGCCCCCACATAATACCCCGGCAAGCCCCGGATGCGCAGGTTCGAGGTGGTGCCGAGGCCGCCCGTGGCATCGAAACTGACCCCCGGCTGCATGGCCGCCAGCGTGCCGAAGGACAGCGTTCCGGCCGCCTCGATGTCGCTGCGGTCCAGTACGCTGACACTGACCCCGGTGCGGCTCAGCGCGACGGGCACGGTGCTGGCGGTCAGGCTGACCGTATCCAGAACCACAACCTCGCCATCCTCATCCGCCGCCGAGTCCTGCGCCTGCGCCAGTCCCGGCGCGGCCGCCAAAGCCGCCAGCAGCGCGAGCCGCGAAATTCCGTGTTTCGTCATCTTCCGTCCCTTCCCTCACGGCGGTTGACCCGCCTTGCGATGCACAAGTCACCGCGAACGAAGGGATGCGAGGATCCGGTTCCGCCCGCGACGTTGCTCGTCACCTCTGGCGGAAGCCCGCCCTCCTCTGCGCACCCCGCGCAGCGGAAAGGGTGATCACCTCGGCAGGTCTCCTGGCTTGCGGGTCATCGCGTCCTGCCGGCCTTCCCGGAGCTGACCCCAGTGGCATCGTCGACAGGAAGCTCGCCGCCTACAGTTGCGGGGGCAGCCGCGGAATTGGGAGAAGGCCCCGCACCGCGTTCCCTTTTCGTCCGGGGGGCGAACCCGGAACCGAAGGCAAGCCCTGATTGGGCCGCGCCCGCGTCCCTGTCAAGGGGAGGGCACGGGAAGCGACCGCGCCCGTGCGAAACCGCCGCAGCGCCGTTGCAGCACCGCCACTGGCCCGGCATCCCGGTTCGGGAAGCGGATTCGAGGCCACGCCATGACCGTCACGGTCTATGGCGCGGCACGCCCGCGCGGAAAGCCGCCCCGGCACTGCCACGGCGCGGGTCGGCGCAATGCGACAGACTGGCGGAAACGGGATGGACCTCGTCCCCCTCCCGGCGCAGCATCGGCCCGGACGGGGGACACCGATCCCTCTTGCGATCACGGCACGGACGGAGACTGCGATGACCGGCGATACAGGCGCATGGGATGCAACCGAACAGGCGGAAATGGTGGCCCGGGGCGATGTGACCCCGGCCGAACTGCTCGACGCAGCGCTGCTGGCGGTGGCGCGGCTGAACCCGGAGCTCAACGCCGTCGTCCTGGTGCAAGAGGGCGTCGCCCGCCGCTCCATCGCCGCGGGCCTGCCGCAAGGTCCGTTCTGCGGCGTGCCCTTCCTGCTGAAGGATCTGGGCTGCGAGGCGGTGGACTTCCCCGGCCACAACGGCTCGCGCCTGCTGGCGAACACCCGTTACGGCCGCGATTCCGCGATCTTTCAGCGCATCCGGGCGACCGGCGTCGTGACCTTCGGGCGCACCACCAGCCCCGAGGGCGGGATCGGATCGGCCACCGAATCCGCCGTCTATGGCGGCCCGACGCGCAATCCCTGGAACCTCGGCCACACCTCGGGCGGGTCCTCGGGCGGATCGGGTGCGGCGGTGGCGGCGGGGATCGTCGCCATGGCCCATGGCTCGGACGGCGGCGGCTCGGTGCGGATCCCGGCGTCTTCCTGCGGGCTTTTCGGGTTCAAGCCCACGCGGGCGCGGCTGCCCGACGGGCCTTATACGGGAGAGGGCTGGGCGGGCATGGCGATCGACGGCTTTCTGACGCGATCGGTGCGCGACACCGCCCGGATGCTCGACGCCTGCGCGGGGCCTGACCTCGGCGCGCCCTATCATGCGCCGCCGCTGATCCGCAGCCATGCCGATGCGATCAGCCGACCGCCCCGCCGCCTGCGGGTCGCCGTCTGCGACACGACCTTCACCGGCAAGGCCATCGACGGCCAGGTCCGCGCGGCGGTGCTGGATGCCGCGCGGCTGATCTCGTCGCTCGGCCATCATGTCGAGCCGGGCGGGCCTTTCGGCGCCGATGTGCCGGGGATGATGGCGGCCTGGACCGACATCGTGGCGGTCGGCACGGCGCTCGGGATCAAAAAGGCGCTGAAGGGCCGCGACCTCGCCCCCGGCGATGTCGAGGGCGTCTCGCGCGGGACCATCGCCCATGCCGCGACGCTGGCCCCCACCCGCTACCTGGAGGCGGTGCAGAAGATCCACGCCTTCGGGCGCGAGATGGCGGCCTTCTTCGACCCCGAAGACGGCGCGGCCGGCCCCGACATCCTGCTGTCGGCGACCCTGGCCGAGCCGCCGGCCAGGGGCGGCCGCTTCGCCCATACGACCGAGGATTACGTCGGCTTCCGCACCGGGCCGGGCGGGGGCTTCGACTATTCGCCCTTCACGGCGGTCTTCAACCCCTCGTGCCAGCCCGCCGCCACCCTGCCGCTGGGGATG
>JAATGA010000092.1 GCA_015654855.1 Rhodobacterales bacterium | reverse complement strand
AGGCGCCGAGGCACTCGATCTCGACGGCGATGTCGAAGGCGGTGCGGGTGGCGGTGCCCTTGAAGGCCATGTGTTCGAGGAAATGCGCGATCCCGTTCTGCTCAGGCCTCTCGTGCCGTCCGCCCGCCATCACCCAGACCCCCGCCGAAGCGGAGAGAAGGCCCGGCATATGCTCGGTCACGATGCGGAAACCATTGGGAAGCGTGGTGATGCGAAGCGTCAAGGGCGTCGTCCAATCGGGAGCGTTCGCATGGTCATACCGCCTTGCCCCCGGCAAGAAAAGACCGCGCGGGATGGGGGCGGAAAGTCGTGGTCCCCGCCGCCGCGACGATCCGGGGGCGATGCCCCCGGGCCATGCAGGCGGGTCAGCCTATCCGCGAACGGACCAGATCCTCCAGCGCGGTCAGATCGTTCGGCACGCGCGTCACCCGCTCGGGCCGGTTGAAGAGGTCCGCCATCCGCGGCGGCAACGCCGGGCGGATGCCGCTGGCGGCCTGGACCGCATCGGGGAATTTCGCCGGATGGGCGGTGGCGAGCGTCACCATCGGCTCGGCCCCCAGGTGTTCCCCGGCGACCTTCACGCCCACGGCCGTGTGCGGGCACAGCAGCTCTCCGGTCGCGGCGAGGGTGCGGCCGATGGTCTGGCGCGTCTCATCCTCGGAGGCGCGGCCCGAGGCGAAAGTGGCACGCAACGCCCCGAGCGCATCCTGGCGGATGCGGAAGCCGCCGGTCTTCAGATCCGCCATCATCGCCGCCACCGCTGCCCCGTCGCGGCCCGTGGCGTCAAACAGCGCGCGTTCGAAGTTGGACGAGACCTGGATGTCCATCGACGGGCTGATCGAGGGGGTCACGCCGGCCGGGCGATATTCCCCGGTCGTCAGCGCCCGGTGCAGGATGTCGTTCTGGTTGGTCGCGACCACCAGCGTCTCAATCGTCAGGCCCATCTGGCGGGCGATATAGCCCGCATAGATGTCGCCGAAATTCCCCGTCGGCACGGTGAAGCTGACCTTGCGATGCGGCGCGCCAAGGGCGGTCGCGGCGGCGAAGTAATAGACCACCTGGGCCAGCACCCGCGCCCAGTTGATCGAGTTCACGCCCGCCAGCCCCACCCCGTCGCGGAAGGCGAAGTCGTTGAACATATCCTTCACGCGCGCCTGGCAATCGTCGAAATCGCCATCCATGGCGAGCGCATGGACATTGGCCTCGACCGGCGTGGTCATCTGCCGCCGCTGCACCTCGCTGACCCGGCCATGCGGGAACAGGATGAAGACATCGACATTCGACAGGCCCCGGAACGCCTCGATCGCCGCCGAGCCCGTATCGCCGCTGGTCGCGCCGACGATGGTGATCCGCTTGCCCGATTTCGCCAGAGCCGCCTGCATAAGCTGACCGATCAGCTGCATGGCGAAATCCTTGAACGCCAGGGTCGGGCCGTGAAACAGCTCCAGCAGAAAATGGTTCGGGGCGAGTTGCTTCAGCGGCGCGCGGGCCGGATGGCCGAAGCCCTCATAGGCGCGGGCGATCAGCCCCCTGAACTCGGTTTCCGTGAAGGTGTCCCCGATAAAGGGCGACATGACGCGGAAGACGACTTCCTCATAGGGCAGACCGGCCAGCGCCGCGATCTCGTCATGGCTGAGCGTCGGCACCGTTTCGGGAACGTAAAGCCCGCCGTCGCGGGCAAGCCCGGTCATCATCGCCTCGGCGAAGTTCAGAGCCGGCGCTGTGCCGCGGGTGGAGATATAGCGCATGTCGTCCCTCAGTTTCTGCCGCCAGTGCCCGTGCGCCTGATACGCCAGGCCCAGGCCAAAGTCATCCCCGCCCAGACGATTGCCAGGCCGAACCACTGAATGGCATAGCCGAGATGGTAGTGCGGAATTGCACCAGTATCGACAGGCATAGGTCGGATTTGGTCGCCGGTGTCGCTTCGCGCAACGATCAGCACCGGCTCGGTTCCCAGCCTTGCGGCCATGGCCGGCACGTCGCGGGCAAACCACAGGCCGGTTTTCGCATCCGGCGCAGGGGTATAGCTGTCGACCTCATCCGGCCAGTGCAGGTTGCCGGTGACGGCGGCGGCTTTGGCCGGGCGCGGCGTCGTGCGCATCCCCTCGGCCAGAAAGCCCCGGTCGATCAGGATGCGGCGGCCGCCGCCGGTCTCGAATGCCGCGATGATGCGGGTGCCCGCGCCGTAGTCCTTGCTTGAAACCAGCACCGCCAGATCCTCGCCGGTGAACCGCCCCTCGACCGCGACGGGCAGATAGCGGTCGTCCGGCAACGCGGGATGGGCGGGCAGCGGCACCGGGGCGGCACCGATATGGGCGTCGATGTCGGCCAGAACCCCCTCTTTCCAGTGCAGTCTTTGCACCTGCCAGACCCCGAGCGCGGCCAGAATCCCCGTGCCGATCAGGCCGAAGACAAGCGGAAGGATCAGACGGCGCATGATCGGACATCCCCGTGAAAAGAAACGGCGCGGAACCCTTTGGTCCCGCGCCGCTGATGCCATGTTCGCCCGGAAAGGGGAAGGCGGGCTTACCGCCCCGGACTCTATTGGCCCCAGACGTAGATCGAGGCGAAGAGGAACAGCCACACCACGTCGACGAAGTGCCAGTACCAGGCGGCGGCCTCCAGCCCGACATGCTGTTCGGGGGTGAAGGCGCCGTTCACCGCGCGGATCAGGCAGACGGCCAGGAAGATCGTCCCGATGATGACGTGAAAGCCGTGGAACCCCGTCGCCATGAAGAAGGACGCGCCATAGATGTTGCCCGAGAAGCCAAAGGCCGCGTGGCTGTATTCATAGGCCTGAAAGAAGGTGAACAGGATCCCGAGGCCGATGGAGATCGCGAGGCCGTTGATCAGGTCCTTGCGGTTGTTCTCGTGCACCAGGGCATGGTGCGCCCAGGTGCAGGCCGCGCCGGAACACAGCAGGATCAGCGTGTTGATCAGCGGCAGGTGCCAAGGATCGAAAGTCTCGATCCCCGCAGGCGGCCATACGCCGTCGACCAGCGGACTCTGTCCGGCCGGGTCCATCGGGTAAAGCGCATGTTTGAAGAAGGTCCAGAACCATGCCACGAAGAACATGATTTCCGACATGATGAACATGATCACGCCGTAGCGCAGGCCGATGCGCACCACCGGGGTGTGGTCGCCCTCGTTCGCCTCGGCCACCACGTCGGACCACCAGCCATACATGCCGTAAAGCGTGGCGATCAGGCCAACGAGGAAGATCCAGAAATTCCCGGTCTTCATGAACGGCACCGCGCCGAACAGCATCACGAAGGCCGCGACCGCGCTGAAGAAGGGCCAGATCGAGGCGGGCAGGATATGGTAATCGTGGTTCTTTGCGTGGGCCATGGCTTCCCTCGTGCTTTTTTATCAGTTTACCGGCCGGGGTGGCGCGCTGGCAAGCGTGGCCTGATCCTCGGGCAGGGGTTGTTCAAAGAAGGTGTAGGACAGCGTGATCTCGTTCACGAACCGGCCCTCGGGGTCGGTGACGATGGCGGGATCGACGTAGAAGGTCACCGGCATCTCGACCCGCTCGCCGGGTTGCAGAATCTGTTCGGTGAAGCAGAAGCATTCGATCTTGGTGAAATAGCCCCCCGCCGCGTCGGGGGTGACATTATAGGACGCGGTGCCGGCGATCACCCGGTCGGTCGGATTATAGGCCTCGTAGAAGGCCAGGCCCGTCTCGCCGATCTTCAGCTGCATCTTGCGTTGCAGCGGGCGGAACCGCCATGGCATCGCCTTGTCGGTCGAGCCGTCGAAGCGGATCGTGACCTCCTGGTCCAGCACCGCATCGGGCGAGGGCGCGACCTCGGACACGCCCACCGTCCCGGCATAACCCGTCACCCGGCAGAACCAGTTGTAAAACGGCACGGCGGCGAAGGACAGGCTGACCATCAGCACGACGATGCCGGCCAGCAGGCTTGCGGTTTTCTTTTCCGGCGTCATGGGGCGGCGCTCCCCTGCCCTGCGGCCGGCTGCGCCACGCCGGGCGCGGATTCGGGCGTATGGTCGAAGCCCTGCATCGGATCACCCCGGGTGATCTTGACCACGGTCAGCAGAAAGACCAGCACGACGAAAGCCCCGAGCGTCAGTCCGACACCCAGATTGCGCGACAGCCGCCGGCGATGGATTTCATGTTCGGCGCGGATCGCCATGTTACCAGGCCCCCAGCCCGTGCGAGTGCAGCGCCGCCTCGACCAGCAGCGCGGTGAAATGCAGGAACAGATAGAAGAGCGAGAAGGTGAACACCCGCTTTTCCACCCGGTAGCCGTCGGCCTGCGCGACAGTCTCGTCGCGCCGCCAGATCGCCAGAGCGCCCCAGAGGAAGCCCGCGTTCAGCACCGCCGCCGTAGCCAGATAGACCGGCCCGCCGATCCCGGTAAAGCCAAGGCCCATGGCCACCGGCGCCAGCAGGATCGTGTAAACCAGCACATGGTTGCGCGTCACCCGCTTGCCATGCGTCACGGTCAGCATCGGCACGCCGGCCTTTTCGTAATCCGCGTTCATGAACAGGGCCAGCGCCCAGAAATGCGGCGGTGTCCACATGAAGATCAGCGCGAACATCAGGATCGACTCGATCCCGACGCCGCCCGTGGCCACCGCCCAGCCGATCATCGGCGGGAAGGCCCCCGCCGCGCCGCCGATCACGATGTTCTGCGGCGTCCAGCGTTTCAGCCACATCGAATAGATGACCGCGTAGAAAAAGATGGTGAAGGCGAGCAGCCCCGCCGCCAGCAGGTTCGCCGCCAGGCCCAGCATGACGACCGCGATGCCCGACAGCGCCAGGCCGATGGCCAAAGCCTCCCCCGCCTCGACCCGGCCCGCGGGGATGGGGCGGCCCGAGGTGCGGCGCATCACCGCGTCGATGTCCGCGTCCCACCACATGTTCAGCGCGCCCGAGGCCCCGGCGCCAAGCGCGATGAACAGGATCGAGGCCACCGCCACCACCGGATGCACACCCTGCGGCGCGACCAGCAGACCGACCGCAGCGGTAAAGACGACCAGCGACATCACGCGCGGCTTCAAAAGCTGCACATAGTCGCCGAAGCCGGCCTCTTTCGGATCTGCGGTAACGTGAACGTCGGTCATGCCGTTATCCTGTCGTCAGGGACCGGGCGGTCGCCCGCGATCCGGCCCCCGGAGATGGGTCGCGCGGGAAGGGCCGCGAGGCTTTCAGTCGTTCGCCGCCAGTTGCACGGCAGCGGGCGTCGCGGGGGCCGAGGCCAGCACGACCTCGCCCCGGCGGGCCTGGGCGCGCCAGGCCTCATAGGTGGCCTCGGACACGACCTTGACCGTGATCGGCATATAGGCGTGCTCCTTGCCGCAAAGCTCGGAACACTGGCCGAAGAACACGCCCTCGCGCTCGGCCTTGAACCACAGTTGCGCCAGACGACCCGGAACGCCGTCCTGCTTCACGCCGAAGGCGGGCACCGCCCAGGAATGGATCACGTCCGATCCGGTGACCTGCACGACGATGGTTTTGCCGACCGGCACCACGACGGCGTTGTAGGTGGCCAGCAGGAAATCCGACCGGGCATAGCCGGCATCGGTCAGCATCTTTTCGACCTCGGGCGTCAGACGCAGATCGCCGCCCGTCGCGGCCGAGCCGATCATGAAGGCGTCGAAGCCGATCGCCTCTTCGCCATCGGCGAACGCGCCGCCGGCGTCGTCGACATATTCATAGCTCCAGTTCCACTGGTTGCCGGTCGCCTTGATGACGATTTCGCCTTTCGGGATTTCCTGCTGTTTGAACAATACCGGCAGCGAGAACGAACCGATGAAGAACAGGATCAGAATGGGCGCCAGCGTCCAGGCGATTTCCAGCGGCGAGTTGTGGGTGAAGCGCGCCGGCGTCGGATTCGCGCGGCTGTTGAAGCGGACGATGCACCAGATCAGCAGCACGGTGACGAAGATCACGATCGCGCCGATGATGTACAGGATCAGATGGTCCAGCCCTTGCAGATCGCGCGCAAGCTCGGTCGAGGCGGGCTGGAACCCCATCGCCCCCGGCTGCGGATGGCCGACCTTCTCCAATGCCGTCTGCGCAAGGGCTGCCCCCGACCCGAGCAGGGCCGAGGCGGTGGCAAGACCTGTAACCTTGGTCATGAAGCGCATATTGTCATCCCGTTAGATGGCGCGGCTTTAACCGCATCTGTCTGGTGGTGCCTGCCGGCCGTGCGATTTCGTCCGGCAGAATCCCATTGTTTCATCTTGTGGTGAAACCATATTAGAGGCTGAACGACAAGCAAAAGCATGCGACTTTCCGTCGCCCTTTGACCTGGATCAAGGACCGCAAGAATGACCGACGCCCCCTTCCGCCCCTTCGAGACGCTGATCGACGAGGGTCAGGCCCTCGCCACCCTGCGAGAGGCCACGGCGGGGGCCGAGGATGGCGAGTTGTTCCTCGAACGCAAACGGTCCGAGGCCATCGTCCTGGACGACGGGCGCATCCGCACCGCGAGCTATGACGCCTCCGAAGGCTTTGGCCTGCGCGCGGTGAAGGGCGAGGTCGCGGGCTATTCCCATTCGACCCGGATTTCCGAAAGTGCGCTGAAGCGGGCGGCGGAAACCGCGCGGCTGGCGGTCGGCGACGGCGGCGGCGTGCTGGCCGCGCCCCCCGCCGGCACCAATCTGCGGCTTTACACCGACGCCGACCCGATGGCCGACGCGACTTTCGCGGTGAAGATCGAGACCTTGCGCGAGATCGACGCCTTCGCCCGCGCGCTCGACCCCCGGGTGGTCCAGGTCTCGGCCACCGTCACCGCAGGCCTGCAAGAGGTGGAAATCCTGCGGCCCGAGGGGCTGCGGGTATCCGACATCCGCCCCATGGCGCGGATGAACGTCTCGGTCATCGTCGAACATGCGGGGCGGCGCGAACAGGGCGGCACCGGCGGCGGCGGCCGCTTCGGTCTGGCAGGTCTGCTGGAACCCGACCACTGGCAACCCCTGCTGCGCGAGGCGTTGCGGATCGCCTTGGTGAACCTCGAAGCCGTGCCCGCGCCCGCAGGCGTTATGGATGTGGTCCTCGGCCCGGGCTGGCCCGGCATCCTGCTGCACGAGGCCATCGGCCACGGGCTGGAGGGCGATTTCAACCGCAAGAAGACCTCGGCCTTCGCCGGGCTGATGGGCCAGCGGATCGCGGCGCCCGGCGTCACCGTTCTGGACGACGGCACCATCCCCGACCGCCGCGGCTCGATCACCGTGGACGACGAGGGCACGCCCTCGGGCAAGAACGTGCTGATCGAGGACGGGATCCTGACCGGCTATATGCAGGACCGGCAGAACGCGCGCCTGATGGGGGTGAAGCCCACCGGCAACGGCCGGCGCGAAAGCTTCGCCCATATCCCGATGCCGCGCATGACCAACACCTATATGCT
>JAATGA010000103.1 GCA_015654855.1 Rhodobacterales bacterium | reverse complement strand
CATCCCCGAAGAGATTGATGTGGCGCAGCGCGGCAACGGCCTGAAGCGGGCGCCCGATGGCGATTACCTGATCGACGGCGGCATGACGATCCGCGACCTGAACCGGGCGATGGACTGGCAACTGCCCGACGACGAGGCGAACACGGTCGCGGGTCTTGTGATCCACGAGGCGATGACCATCCCCGACGAGGGGCAGGTCTTCGCCTTCCACGGCTTTCGCTTCGAGGTGGTGGCCCGGCGCGAGAACCGTATCGCCAAGCTGAAGCTGCGGCCCCTCAAGCTGCCCTCCCGCTGAAACTCTACGCGACGGGAAAGCGCCGTCAGGCCTTAACGGCCGCCCGGCTGGCGCTGAAGTTGACGATCAGCGCCCCCATCACCAGCGCCACCCCCAGCAACTGCACCGCATTCGGCCGGATGTCGTGGAGCAGGACGTCGAGGATCAACGCGGTCACCGGCGTCAGCAGGATATAGGGCATGACGTTCACCGCCCCGATCTGCGAAATCGCGCGGAACCACAGCAGGAACGGGATGCCGGTCAGCACCACCCCCAGCACCGCGAAGGCCAGGACATTGGTCATGCCGATCCCGCCGCCGTAATCGCCGATCGCAAGCGTGACCAGAGTCAGTTCGACCCCGCCGACCAGCAGTTGCCAGCCGGTAAAGGCGGCAAAGCCGACCGGCGCCCTGCCCCAGCGGTTCATCATCACGCCCCCCAGCGTCAGCGACACCGTGCTGCCAAGCGCCGCCGCGACGCCGATCGCATCTACCGCCGCCCCCGCGCGCAGCACCACCAGCGCCACGCCGACCAGCCCCAGCCCGACGCTGAGGAATTGCAGCGCCACCGGCCGCCGCCCGAGGATCGCCCAGCCGAAAAGCAGCGCCAGCACCGGCCCGAGCGCCTGGAAGATCGCGGCCACCCCGCCCGGCAGCCGCATCACGCCGACGAAGAACAGCCCGAAGAACAAACCCGTGTTCAGCGTCCCCAACACGATGAGCCGCCCCCACCAGGCGCGCGGCACGGCCTCGCGCCCAAGCGCCAGCAGAAAGGCCGCTCCGCCAAGCGCCCGGACCGCCGCCACCAGCATCGGATGATGCGGCAGCAGGTCGGTGGTCAGCAGATAGGTGAACCCCCAAAGGATCGCGGTGATCGCGGCGGCAAGTCTGGGACCCGGCATATCGGCACATCTCATATCGGCGGCGGGCAGGATTGCGGTCGCGTCCCGCCGATATGCGGCAAGGCGCCGGCGGCCACAATCCCCCCGCCCCGCACATCAGCCCTGCACCGCAGGCGGGAAACCCGGCTCAGAAACGGGGGCCGGGGTAACGCGGGGTCAGGGGCGCAAAGGCCCCGGGCCTGCTTTCTCCCGACCCGGATGCTCATCTTCCTGACGGTGGCCTCAGCCTTCGGCCCGCTCGGCGAGCGCCAGCCATTCCGCCTCGGCGGCGGAAAGCACGGCCTGGCGTTCGGCCACCGCCTCGGTCGCCTTGCGGAACTTCACCGGCTCGCGCGCGAAAAGATCGGCGTCGGCCAGCAGGGTGCCGAGTTTCGCCAACTCGCCCTCCAGCCGCTCGATCACCCCGGGCAATTCGTCCAGCCGCTTGCGTTCGGTGAAGGACAGGACTTCGGCGGGCTTTTTCACCGGTGTCGCCGCCTGGGCCACGGCGGCGGACTTCGCGGGTGCCGGGGCCCTGCCGGCCTCGGGCGCCGCGCTGCGCTGCGCGATATAGTCCGACCAGCCGCCGGGATAGGCGGTCGCCCGGCCCGCGCCTTCAAGCGCGACGGTGGCGGTCGCCACGCGGTCGATGAAATCGCGGTCGTGGCTGACCAGCAGCACCGTGCCGTCGTATTCGCCCAGAATGTCCTGAAGCAGGTCCAGCGTCTCGACATCGAGGTCGTTGGTCGGCTCGTCCATCACCAGCAGGTTCGAGGGCTGCGCCATCAGCTTGGCGAGCAACAGTCGCGCCTTCTCGCCCCCCGACAACGATTTCACCGGCGCGCGGGCCTGGGATTCGTCGAAGAGAAAGTCCTTGAGATAGGCCACCACATGTTTGGGCGTGCCCCGCACCATCACCTGGTCGGACGCGCCGGAAACCGCCATGAGCGGATCGCCCGTCAGGTTGTTCCACAACGTCGCCTCGGGGTCGAGCCGGGCGCGCGCCTGGTCGAACACCGCGATGTCGAGGTTCGTCCCCAGCGTCACCTTGCCGGTATCGGGGGCAAGCTCTCCGGTCAGCATCTTCAGCAGCGTGGTCTTGCCCGCGCCGTTCGGCCCGACGAAGGCCACCCGGTCGCCGCGCTGGATCCGCTGCGAGAAATCGAGGATGATCGGGCGGCCGTCGTAGGTTTTCGAGATACCCTCGGCCTCGATCACCTTCTTGCCCGAGACCACGCCGCTTTCCAGTTCCAGCGCGGCGGTGCCCTGGCGGCGGATCATGCCGCTGCGCTGTTCGCGCAGGTCCTGCAACGCGCGGACCCGGCCCATGTTGCGCTTGCGCCGGGCGGAAATGCCCTCGACCGCCCATTTCGCCTCGGCCTTGATCTTGCGGTCGAGTTTATGGCGCGCCTCGTCCTCTTCGGACCAGACCTGTTCGCGCCACTCCTCGAACCCGTCGAAGCCCGCCTCGCGGCGGCGGATCTCGCCCCGGTCGATCCACAGCGTCGCGCGGGTCAGCGCCTTCAGGAAGGCCCGGTCGTGGCTGATCAGCACGAAGGCGGAGCGGGTGGTCTTCAACTCGGTTTCCAGCCATTCGATGGCCTGGATGTCGAGGTGGTTGGTCGGCTCGTCCAGCAGCATAAGTTCCGGCGCCTCGGCCATCAGCCGGGCAAGCGCGGCGCGGCGACGCTCGCCCCCGCTCGCGGTGGTGACCGAGGCCTCGGGGCGGAATTTCAGCCCTTCGGCGGCGGCATCGACACGCCAGCCCTCGCCCTCGGGCAGGGTGGCTGCGGCATAATCGCCTAGCGTGGCGAAACCCGACAGGTCGGGATCCTGCTCCATATACCCGACCGTCACGCCCGGGGACACGACCCGGTTGCCCCGATCGGGCTCGACCAGGCCCGCCATGACCTTCATCAGCGTCGATTTGCCCGAGCCGTTGCGGCCGACCAGCGCCACCCGGTCGCCCGGCTGGATCACGAGGTCGAGCCCGTCGAAAACCGGATTGCCGCCGAATGTCAGCGAGATCTGCGAAAGCTGGAGGAGGGGTGCGCGTGCCATGCCGCCCGAGCTAGTCGGGAAGTGTGCCCGCGTCAACGGGCGACAGGTCCATGGCGGCGAAGGGTTGGGACGGCAGACCGGCGGCAGTCCCCGGCGCAGGCAGATCCGTGCGCGTATTCGGGTCACGCGGAAAATGCGGCCTTCTTTCGGGCCGGGCGCGGGGCTGTCCCGAAAGGTTGCCGGATGCGTGCCTTCCGACGCCTTTCAGAGGCCTGTCGATACCGCGTCCCCGCGGCAGGCTCTGCCCGCCGCGCACAGGCCCGGGACGGACCTTGCCGCCTCAGCCGGCGACGCCGCGCAGCAGGCGGGCGCGGGCGGGCGGGATGGCGCGGATTTCAAGGCCGGTGAAGACATGGATCGTGTTCAGATCGCGATCCACCACCGCATGGTCGCTGACCCAGCCCCCCATCAGCAGATAGGTCCTGAGCAGCGGAGGCATGGTCAGCAGCGCCCGCTTCTGGTCGGGCATCCGGCCTTTCAGCGCGCGGGCGAAGCGAAAGACGTTCTTGGCCTTCACCCTCGGCAGCCAGCGGCGGGGCGCGATATGGCCCTGCATCAGCATTGCCAGCGCGTCGTGATGCGCCTCGGCCTCGGCCCCGTCGAAAGACGAGCAGCCGAACAGCAGCTCGACCCCGGTCTCGTCGACGATGCGGGTCATCGCGCCCCAGGCGACACGCAGGATGTCGGGGTCGTGCCAGTCGGGATGCAGGCAGAACCGCCCCATCTCGACCATGCGGCCGGTGT
>JAATGA010000160.1 GCA_015654855.1 Rhodobacterales bacterium | reverse complement strand
GGCTAGGAACGGCCAAACGCTTTGCACGAGGCCGATCATGCGTCTTTCCCGCTATTTCCTGCCGGTTCTGAAGGAAAATCCCGCCGAGGCGCAGATCGTCTCGCACCGCTACATGCTGCGCGCCGGCATGATCAAGCAGCAGGC
Source organism: Rhodobacterales bacterium (assembly GCA_015654855.1). Classification (GTDB taxonomy): domain Bacteria; phylum Pseudomonadota; class Alphaproteobacteria; order Rhodobacterales; family Rhodobacteraceae; genus JAATGA01. Next base: position 8,831 of record JAATGA010000160.1, on the reverse strand, counting down.
CGCCGGGATCTATTCCTGGCTGCCGCTGGGGTTTCGCGTCCTGAACCGCATCCAGCAGATCGTGCATGAAGAGCAGGTGCGCGCGGGCCATATCCCGCTGCTGATGCCGACGCTGCAACCGGCGGATCTGTGGCGGGAATCGGGACGCTATGACGCCTACGGCCCGGAAATGCTGCGCTTCAAAGACCGGCATGACCGCGAGATGCTGTATGGGCCGACGAATGAGGAGATGATCACCGACATCTTCCGTGCGCATGTGTCGTCTTACAAGGACCTGCCGCTGACGCTGTATCACATCCAGTGGAAGTTCCGCGACGAGACCCGGCCGCGCTTTGGCGTCATGCGGGGGCGCGAGTTCCTGATGAAGGACGGCTACAACTTCGACCTGACGAAGGAAGATGCGCTGCACGCCTATAACCGCCATATGGTCAGCTATCTGCGCACCTATGAGCGGATGGGGCTGACCGCGATTCCGATGCGCGCGGACAGTGGCCCGATCGGCGGCGACGACACGCATGAATTCCTGGTGCTGGCCTCGACCGGCGAGTCCGAGGTCTTCTACGACAGCGCTGTGACGGATCTGAAGCTCGGCCAGCGGGATATCGACTACGATGACCGCGCTCAGGTCGCCGATGTTTGCAAGGAGTTCACCACGCTCTACGCCCGCACGGACGAGACCCATGACGCCGGCCTGTTCGAGGCGATCCCGGAAGAGCGGCGCAAGGTCGGGCGCGGCATCGAGGTCGGGCAGATCTTCTACTTCGGTACGAAATATTCGGAGTCGATGGGTGCCGTGGTGGTGACCGCCGACGGCAGCCGGGTTCCGGTCGAGATGGGCAGCCACGGCATCGGCGTCAGCCGCCTGCTCGGCGCCATCATCGAGGCGAGCCATGACGACAAGGGCATCATCTGGCCGGAAGGGGTCACGCCCTTCCCGGTCGGCATCGTCAACCTGAAACAGGGCGATGCCGCCACCGACAGCGCCTGCGCCGCGATCTACAAGGCGCTGATCGACAAGGGGCTGGAGCCGCTTTACGACGACCGGGACGAGCGGGCGGGGGCGAAATTCGCCACGATGGACCTGATCGGCCTGCCCTGGCGGATTACCGTGGGCCCGCGCGGCGTGGCCGCCGGCAAGGTCGAGCTGACCAGCCGCCGCACGGGCGAAAGCGAAGAGATGAGCGCCGAGGCCGCCGTGGCCCGGATCGCCGAAATCTACGCCGCCCATCGCTGACGCGGGCGGGGCCGGGGGCGGTTGCGCCCCCGGATCGGAACCTTTGGGGGATGCGGATGCGCGGGTTCATCACCTTGCTGGGGGCGGCCGCCGGGGCGGCGGGTCTGTCGCAGTTCCCCGAGTTTTCGCAGCAATATCTGCAACGGCTGGCCGGTCAGGTCGATGCGCTGAACGTCGTGGTCGCGGACTTCGACCGCTCGGCCGCGAAGAACGGGCTGACGCGGGACGAGGCGGTCGCGCAGATGACGGGGACGGCTTTCCTCGACGACCGGCAGTCCGATCTGCGCCGCACCTTTTTGCGCCAGGCGGTGCTGTCGGACAATCTCGCGCAGTTGCGGGCCGCAGCGCCGATCGAACGGATGACCATGCCGCAGCGGCTGGCCGACCCCGAGACCCTGGCGGCGACCTGGGGCGATTTCCGCCCGGCGGTGCCGGTAACCGTGGATGGCGCGATGGCCGCGGGGGTCGGCGGCGTCGCGGGCTGGGGCGTGGCGAGCCTGGCGCTCGGCCTGATCCTCTGGCCGTTCCGGCGGCGGCGCGCGGCCTGAGGCCTCAGGCCTCGGCCAGGGCCGGTTCAGAGGCGCGGCGCGGCTCGGTATTCTCCAGATAGATCCGCGACAGGATGACCACGGTCATCGCAAGGGCGAAGGTCACAACCAGCCGACCGCCGAGGATCAACCCCAGGCCGGGCAGGGTGATCGCCGGGCGCGAGGGATCGGGCAGCGGCGGCAGCACCAGTTGCGCCAGCGCCAGCAGCGCCAGCAGCCCCAGGGTGCAGATCAGCCACGGACCCGCGATCAGATGCATCGCGATCCGCAGTGGCGTGCCGGGGAAGCGTTGCGCCCGCACGCCGGGTCCCCATACGCCCCGCACCGCCGTCGCCGGCAGCGCCGTGCCGAACAGGCCCAGAACCACGATCTGCGCCAGGAACATGCAGCCGATCCAGACCGGCCCGGCAAGTTCGGTCCCCGTGATCGGGCCGATGTCGAGGCCCAGGCCGGCGAGCGCGATCCGCCCGTAACCGGCGCCGCGCATCAGACCCGCTGCCAGCGCGATGAACAGCGCGATCAGCACCGCCGTCAGCAGCAGATAGGGCCAGAAGGCCGATCCGGGCGCGCCATTGCCCGTGGCGGGTTTGCCCAAGGGTTCGCCCAGCAGAAACTGCCGGTGCAGGAAATACGAGGAAATCGCGATCAGCATAAGCTCGGTCACGACGTTGACGTTCAGGCCGAGGCCCTGGAACAGCGAGGGGAGCAGCACCAGCAGCGCCACGACCGGCAAAGCCGCGCGCAGCAGTCCGAATGTGTCCCTCAGGATCAGGCCCATTTATCGCTCCCCTCGGGCGGCAGGTGTCAGGCGGGCTTGATCGGCTATGAATGCGCCCGGCATGTGGCGGGTTCGGGGCAATTCGCGGTGCGGTGTAGCGGAACGGCATTTCAGGGTGTTGCGCGACCGCCGGGTCGCCCGGCGGTCGCGGCGCAGGCATGGTCCCCGGCGGCGGCGTTCGCTTTCGCGGGGAAAAGGGGGGCCGGGGCCGGAGATGGGGCAGGGGCCGCCTTTGCGGCACCCCGGCGCTGACGCGGCTGTGACCCCGCCTCGCTTGACCTCGGCAACGGCACTGCGCATTGTCCGCCCGCCCGGTCTGGCCGCCTTCGACGGCCCGCGAAATATCCGGGCAGAGGAAGCAGATGGCCCGACGCACCGCCCCCTTCGCGCGCTTTGAATGGTTGATCGCCTGGCGCTATCTGCGCGCCCGGCGGGCCGAGGGCGGGGTCAGCACGATGACCTGGATCAGCCTGCTCGGCATCATGCTGGCGGTCTTTGCCCTGATCGCGGTCATGGCAGTGCGCGCCGGTTTCCGGGCCGAATTCGTCGATGCGCTGCTGGGGGCCAATGCCCATGCGACCGTCTATTCCGCCGGGACGGTGGACGAGAACGGTCAGCTCAGCCGGGGGTTCACCGATTACGACGCGATGGCCGCCCGCATCGCCGCCGTGCCGGGGGTGACCCGCGCCGTGCCGGTGGTGCGCGGCCAGGTCATGGCCAATGCCAACGGTTCCAATTCCGGCCTTGAGGTTTTCGGGATGGAGGAGGCCCAGGTCGCGGCCATCCCCAGCCTGACCGAGGGCGATGACGACCTGGGCGACCTGGCGCAATTGCCGAATGGCATCGCGCTCGGCGCCGGCGTGGCGCGCGAGTTGGGGGTCGGCCTTGGCGACAAGGTGCGGCTGATCTCTCCCGACGGGGTGAAGACGGCCTTCGGCACCAGCCCCCGGATCAATGCCTATGAGGTGGTCTATGTCTTCACCACCGGCAGCCCCGACATCGACCGGACCCGCGCCTTCCTGCCGCTGGCCGAGGCGCAAAGCTATTTCAACCGCGAGGGCATTGCGGATGAGATCGAGGTCATGGTCGCCGATCCCGACCGGGTGGAGGCGCTGGCCGACCCGATCCTGGCCGCCGCCGGCCCCCAGGCCCTGATCTGGAGCTGGCGGGACAGCGCCGGCAACTACCTGCGCGCCCTGACAGTGGAGGACAATATGATGTTCATCCTGATGTCGATCCTGGTGCTGATCGCGGCGATGAACATCATCTCGGGCCTTGTGATGCTGGTGAAGAACAAGGGACGTGACATCGGCATCCTGCGGACCATGGGGCTGACGCAAGGCACGGTGCTGCGGGTGTTCTTCCTCTGCGGCGCGCTGACCGGGCTGGCGGGAACGTTGCTGGGTGTGGCGCTCGGCTGCGTGTTCTCGATCTGGTTCACGCCGATCTTCGATTTCGTCAACTGGGTCGCGGGCGGCGGGGTATGGGATCCGTCGGTGCGACCGATCTATCACCTGTCGGCGAAGCTGGAGCCGATGGCGGTGATTTCCGCCTCAGCCCTGTCGCTGTTCCTGTCCTTTGTCGTGACGATCTTTCCCGCCCGCCGCGCGGCGCGGATGAACCCGGTGGAGGCCCTGCGCTATGAGTGAGGCCCTGGCGCTCGACGGGATCGAAAAGATCTACAACCGCGGCAAACCGGGCGAGGTCGCCGTGCTGCGCGGCGCATCCTTGTCCGTCGCGGCGGGCGAGATCGTGGCGCTGGTCGCGCCCTCGGGCGCGGGGAAATCGACGCTGCTGCATATCGCCGGGCTGCTCGACACGCCCGACACGGGGCGCGTCGCACTCGGCGGACGGGCCATGGGCGGCCTGTCCGACCGCGCGCGGACCGAGGCGCGGCGGGGCGAGGTCGGCTTCATCTACCAGTTCCACCATCTGCTGCCCGAATTCACCGCGCTGGAAAACATCGTCCTGCCGCAACTGGCGAATGGCGTTTCGCGCGCGGCGGCCGAGGCGCGGGCGCGCGACCTGCTGGGCCGGGTGGGGGTCGAGCCGCGCGCCGGTCACCGCCCCGCCGCCCTTTCGGGGGGCGAGCAGCAGCGCGTCGCCTTTTGCCGGGCGCTGGCCAACGGGCCGAAACTGCTGCTGGCGGATGAACCGACGGGCAACCTCGACCCCGGCACCTCGGACCAGGTGTTCGCGGCGCTGGTCCGCGTGGTGCGTGAAACCGGCCTCGCCGCGCTGATCGCCACGCATAACATGGAGCTTGCGGCGCGGATGGACCGGATCGTCCGGCTGGACAAGGGGCGGGTCGTCGCCGCCTGAGGCGGGGTCAGGGCGCCGCGTCCTCGCCGGTGAAGCGGCGGTCGGCATCGCCCGGCGCGCGGGTGCACAGCCCGCGCAGGTCGAACTGATAGCCCGTCCCATCCAGGCCGTCATAGCTGACGCAGGCCATCAGCCCGTTCAGCACCCGATCCGCCGCCGGGCCATGGGCCGCACGCCAGTCCTGCGGCAGGCTTGCGGGAAAGACCAGCAGGTCGCGCCCCGCCCCGCCCGCCAGGACCGAGCCTGCCGGCGGCGGCGACAGCACCGGCGGCGCGGTGCCGGGCGCCACGGCGCCGACCGCAGCGCGGAGCCCGGCAAACCGCCACAGGTCGAGTTGCGCGCCGTTCGCCGCGTCGGGATAGGCGAGCCACCCGACCGTGCCATCCGCCGCCGGCAGAGCCAGCGCCACATGCCGGATCAGCGCGGGGCTGACGCCGGTGTTGACGATTCGCATCCCCGCGCCGCCCGCCGGCGCGTCCAGCGACAGAACCGGGCGCAGCAGCAGGGCGGACCGCTCCGCCCCCGCGCGTGCGGCGTGTGCGGCTTGCGCCGACTGGCGGGCGAACCAGGCAGCGCCGCCCGCCAGAACCGCCGCCGCCAGCGCCAGCGCAAGGGTCGCGACCTGTAATGCGCGCGACATGGAATCCTCCGTGTTCGGATCGCCCCCGGCTCAGATCGCCGGATCGTATCGGGCCGAGAAACGCCCCGTCCTGCAAACCGCGGAACGGTGGACGACCGTCGCGCCCCACGCAATCGGAAATGCGCCTGGAAGGCGCGGGGCAGTCCCGCAAATGGAGAAAGCGCGACGTTGACGATGCTGCGGGGCAGGGCGCGAAGGGGGCCGTTCCCGGCTGCCGCCTGCGGGCGGGGGGCCGCGAAGGACGGGCGACCGCACGCCCGGCCCTGCCGCGCAAGCGCCCCCGTCGCACCCGCATCCCGCCTGCGGCACGGGTGCCGCGCCGCGGCGGAATTCCGCTGGCCCCCGCCCTGAATTTGTGCAATCCGCATGACGGTCATGCTACAGGACCATGGACAAGCCCATGGAAAGCTTGACCCGCTACTGTCATCTATCGCAAGCATAATTCGCGCGGAACGATCACCAGTCATGCCCAGCACCGAAATCCCGTCCGGCCTTGCCGTCACACGCCGGTCCCTTCTCAACCTTCTGCCCGCTGCTGCCGCACTGATGGGAACGACAGCGCTTCCGCGTGCGCTTTTCGCGCAGGAATCCCAAAGCGTTACCCCGCGCCCCACCCCCTTCAGCTTTGAACTGCTGGCCGAAGAGATGCGGGTGCTCGCCGCGCAGCCCGCGCAACCGGCCGTCAAGGTCGAGGGCAGCTTTCTGAACGACCTGACCTACGACGATTACCGCAACATCCAGTTCGCCCCCGACCGCGCCCGCTGGCGTGGCGAGGGCGAGACCTTCCAGATGGCGGTCTTCCACATGGGCTGGCTCTTCAACGAGCCGGTGACGGTGTTCGAGGTCGACGGCGGCATGGCGCGCGAGCTGCAATTCTCGACCGACGACTTCCTCTATCACAATGGGCTGGACGCGCGGATCCCGCTGCACGAGCCGCTGCCGGGCGTGGCGGGGGTGCGGCTGAACACCGCGCTGAACCGCCCCGATGTCTCGGACGAGCTGATCGCCTTTCTTGGCGCGTCGTATTTCCGCGCGCTTGGCCGGGGCAATTCCTACGGCCTGTCGGCGCGGGGGCTGGCGATCAACACCGGGATGCCGGCGGGCGAGGAATTCCCGCGCTTCACCCGGTTCTACATGGAACGCCCCGCGCTGCATTCCGAGGAAACGGTGATGTATGCCGCCCTCGAAAGCGAAAGCTGCACCGGCGCCTACCGCTTCGTCATCCGTCCGGGGATCGAGACGGTGATCGACGTGACCGCCCGGCTGTTCTTCCGAAACGCGGTCGATCAGATCGGCATCGCGCCGCTGACCTCCATGTTCCTGTTCTCGGAAAAGAACCGCGAGAAATTCGACGACTACCGCCCCAATGTCCACGACAGCGACGGCGTGCTGATCGAGCGGCGCGACGGCGACCGGCTGTGGCGGCCGCTGAACAACCCGCCGCGTCTGTCGGGGTCCTACCTCGGCGAGATGAACCCGGTGTCCTTCGGGCTTTACCAGCGCGACCGCGATTTCGCGAGCTATCAGGATCCGGCGGCGCAATACGAAAAGCGCCCCTCGGTCCGGGTGGAACCTGTGGGCGACTGGGGAAAGGGCGCGGTGCGCCTGGTCGAGATCCCGACCGACCTCGAGGTCAACGACAACATCGTCACCTTCTGGGTGCCCGAGGGCAAAGTGGCGGCGGGCGAGGCGCGGGATTTCGCCTATCGGCTGGTATGGGGTGCGCTGGAACCCGCGCCGGGGCTGGACGTTGCCTATATATACGAGACGCGGGCGGGCCACGGTGGTGTGTCGGGGGTTGAAAATACCGAAGGCACGCGCAAATTCGTTGTCGACTTCAAGGCCGGACTTCTGGCAACTCTGTCGGAAGGCGCCGCTATCGAGCCGGTCGTCACGATCTCGGGAGGGGATGTGGTGACGAGCGTGCTGCAAAAGATCGCCGGAACGGATATCTGGCGGTTGGTGCTGGACGTATCGGGCACGCAGGGCGCGATCGTCGAAATGGGGGCCCATATCCGGGGCTATGGACGCAAGCTGACGGAAACCTGGCTGTATCAATGGATCGTGTGATGACCGTCTCGACCACCCTCCCGCAAGAAGCCGCGCCGGTCGTCGATATCGACGCCCTTGTCGCGGACCTGGGCGCGCTGCCGCGGGCGCCCCTTGCCATGCCGAAGCAAAGACTGGAACATGAGGCCGGGGTTCTGCGCCGGCTGCTGCGGATCGGGCCGTTCGGTCCGGCACGGCCCACGCGGGGCTGACAGGGGGGCCGGCCCGGGGGCCGCGGAGTATCCAGGTGACGATATCCAACGCGCCTTCCTTCGGCGTGGCGACGGTCCGGCTGCTGGCGCTTGGCGCCAGCATCATGGCGGCCGTCGCCGCCTCGATGCTGTTTTTCCGCTATGGTTCGGCTGACGGGCTCGACGCGATGGACTGGGTGCGTTCGGCCCTGATCCTGGTGTCGACCTGGTGGCTGGCCTGGGGGGCGGTGCAGGGGCTTCTGGGCCTGACCACCCGTCCGCCGGTGCCCGATGTCGCCGATGTGGTGATCCGGGGCCGCACCGTGGTTCTGGTCCCGGTCTATAACGAAGACCCGACCGTCACCTTCGCCCGCGTCGCCGCGATGGATGCCTCGCTGCGCGCGGCTGGCGCCGGACCTGCCGGATCGGTGGCCGAGGTGCATTTCGCCATCCTGTCGGACACCCGCAAAGAGGATGTCGCCGCCCAAGAACGGCTGTGGTTCCTGCGCCTTCTGTCCGAGACCGGCGGGCAAGGGCGCATCTTCTATCGCCGCCGCACGCAGAACACCGGCAAGAAGGCCGGGAATATCGAGGAATTCGTCACCGCTTCCGGCGGGGCCTACGACTTCGCGCTGATCCTCGACGCCGACAGCCTGATGGAGGGCGAGACCATCGTCGAGATGATCCGCCGGATGGAGGCGGAACCGCGCCTCGGCCTGTTGCAGACCCTGCCCAAGGTGATCCGGGCGCAGTCGGTCTTTGGCCGGATCCAGCAGTTTTCGGCCAGCTTCTACTCGCCGGTTTTCGCGCGGGGCCTTGCGATGATGCAGGGCAAGACCGGGCCGTTCTGGGGGCACAACGCCATCGTGCGCGTCTGCGCCTTCGCCGAAAGCTGCGGCCTGCCGGAACTGCGCGGCCGTCCGCCCTTCGGCGGCCATGTCCTCAGCCACGATTACGTCGAGGCGGCGCTGCTGGCCCGCGCGGGCTGGATCGTGCGGCTGGACGACGATCTGGAGGGGTCTTTCGAGGAGGGACCCGAGAACATCATCGACCATGCCAAGCGCGACCG
>JAATGA010000234.1 GCA_015654855.1 Rhodobacterales bacterium | reverse complement strand
TGATTGCGGCCATCGAAGGATCGGCAAAGCCCTTCGTCGCGGCGCTGCACGGTGCGGCGCTGGGAGGGGGGTATGAACTGGCGTTGGCGTGCGATGCCCGGATAGCGGTTCCCGGCACGCTGGTCGGCTTGCCGGAATGCGGACTGGGCATCATTCCCGGCGCGGGTGGCACGCAAAAGCTGCCCCGCCTGGCCGGAAAGGTGCAGGCCATTGCGATGATCTGCGCAGGTCGTCGGATCCAGACGACCGAGGCGCTGTCCCTTGGCATGATAGACACGCTGGCGACGGGCAGTTTGCGGGACGATGCCGCGACGCTGGCTTTGTCCCTGATCGGCCGGAAGCGGCGGGTCATCGACATGGCCGCTCCGCCCGAGGACGAAGCGGCGATCGGGGCTGCCGCGCAGAAGGCCGCCCGGCAGGGGCGGAATCGTCCGCATATCCTTGCCGCGATCCGGCACATCCGCGCCGTGGGAACGGTTCCCGCGACCGAGGGGCTGGCCGATGAGCGTGCTACATTCCAGCAGTTGCGCATCTCGGACGAGGCGAAGGCGCTGAGGCATATCTTCTTTGCCGAGCGTGCCGCGATGCGCGGCGCCGGGCACAGTCCGAAGCCACTGCCGTTCCGCAGTTTCGGTGTGGTCGGCGCAGGCACGATGGGCGCGGGCATTGCCATCGCCGTCCTTCAGGCGGGGTTTCCCGTTGTGCTGACCGACACCGACAGCGCCGTGCTGGACCGGGCGGGGCAGCGCATCGGAGAGGAGATCGCCAAAAGCATCGCGGCGGGGCGTCTGACGCCCGGGGCCGGGCAGGACGCGCTGGCCGCCCTGTCGCTGTCGTCCGATCTTGCCGCGCTGTCGCAAGCCGATGTGGTCATCGAGGCGGTGATCGAAGATCCGGCGGTGAAGCGCGAGGTCTTTGCGCGAATCGCGGCTGTCGCCCCGCCTGATGCGGTGCTGGCAACCAATACCTCCTATCTGGATATCGACGTGATCGCGGCCGCGACCGGGCGGCCGGACCGGGTGATCGGACTGCACTTCTTCAGTCCCGCCCATGTGATGAAACTGTTGGAAGTGGTGCCAGGCGCAGCCAGCGCCCCCGAGGTGGTGGCGACCGGGCTTGCGGTGGCCAGGGCATTGGGCAAGCAGCCGGTGCAGGCCGGGAATGCCTTCGGCTTCATCGGCAACCGGATCTACGCCGCCTATCGCGCCGCCTGCGAGTTCATGCTGGAAGACGGCGCGCTGCCCGAGGAGGTGGACGCCGCGCTGGAGGGCTTTGGCTTCGCCATGGGGCCTTTCGCCGTCGCCGATCTCTCGGGGCTGGATATTGCATGGCGGATGCGCCAGCAACTGGCCGCAACCCGCGATCCGCGCGCGCGCAATGTCTCCATTCCCGACCGGCTGTGCGAGTCCGGGCGGCTGGGGCGCAAGACCGGCGCGGGCTGGTATCGCTACGACGACGCCGGCGGGCGCCACCCAGACGCCGAGGTCGCGGCGGTGATCCTGGCAGAGTCGGCCGCGAAGAGCATCACCCGGCGTGCGCTTGCGCCCGACGAGATTTGCCGCCGTGCACTGGGTGCCATCGTGAACGAGGCGGGGCTGGTGCTGGAAGAAGGGGTCGCGACCTCCGCGGGCGATGTCGATGTGGTGCTGGTCAATGGCTACGGTTTCCCGCGCTGGACCGGCGGGCCGATGCATTGGGCGGGTCGCCAGGACCGTGCCGCGCTAACCGCCGATTGCGCCGCTGCCGCAACGGCGGCGGGGCCGCAAAAGGCGGTGGCGGATCTGGTGGCGCTGGGTCTGTGGTCCGGCGGCTGACACTCCGGTTCAGCCCGCGTGGCTTGCCAGACGCCAGACGCCCTGTGCGCTCATCAGCGGGGTCTCGCCCCGCATCACGGTGCCGTCGATAAAGGCCATGCGCGGGGTGAGCGTCACCACGCGCGGCGCGACCAGGGCAAAATCTCCGATCTGCATCGGCGCCATGAACTGGGTGCCCAGGCTGACGGTCGCCCCGCGCGGGGCGCCGCCGGCCATGCGCGCGGTCATGCCAAAGGCGCGGTCGACGAAGGTCATCAACATGCCGCCATGCACCATGCCGTTGCGATTTGCGTGGCGCCCGGTCGCGAGGAAGCCGAATTCGCGGCCAGTTTTGCCTTCGCGCCACCAGATGCCGCCGACATTTGCGATGAACCCTTCGGCAGGATCATGGATCCAGCCCTCTCGCCGCAGCGTCGCTACCAACTCTTTCGACATCTCCCCCCCTCGCGACTGTGCTGCCAGCAGATTGGGCCCCCGGCATCCGGGAAGACAATCCGGGCAAAGCCGGGCCGAGCCTGACTTTCGGTCATGCTGACATACGCTTTTGCATGTTGTGCCGCGGGGCCATTCTTCTGACACTCCCCCTGCCTTGAGGAGGGCAGCCGAAGGAGGGGGCATGAATACTATCAATCTGCGGGAACTGACGGGCGGGCTTTTGACCGCCGGGCTGGGGGCCGCCTTTGCCATCTATGCGGTCGCGCACTATTCCGTCGGCACCGTCACGCGAATGGGGCCGGGCATGGCTCCGGTGGTGCTTGGGGCGCTGCTGACGCTGTTTGGGATCGTGATCGCGATCGGCGCGCGCTGGTCTCCGCGCAGGGCGGGTCAGATCCGCGTCTACGTGCCCGCCGTCATTCTGGGCTGCGTCGTTGCCTTCGCGGCGCTGATCAATCCCTTCGGGTTGATGCCAGCCATCTTCGTCAGCGTCGTCATCGCCACGTTCGCCGAGGGCACGGTGCGGCCGCTGGTCTCCATCGTGCTGGGACTGGTGCTGTGCCTGACCGCCTGGGCGATCTTCGTCGTGGCGCTGCAACTGCCGCTCACCCTGTTCAAGTGGCCGCTCTGATGGAACTTCTTTCAAATCTCGCTCTCGGGCTGGAAACCGCGCTCACGCCGGTCAACCTGCTGTATTGCTTCTTCGGGGTGTTCCTTGGCACGCTGATCGGCGTCCTGCCGGGGATCGGCGCGCTGGC
>JAATGA010000240.1 GCA_015654855.1 Rhodobacterales bacterium | reverse complement strand
CCGCGCGCGATGATGCCGCGCAGGATTTCCTGCGTGCCTCCGCGCAGCGGAAAAAGCCGGCACAGCCAGCATGGTGCGCGCGAATGCGGCGGCGAAAGGGTCATGCGACCGGCGACATGCAGGACCTCCAGCGTCCCGGACTGCACGGCGAGGGGAAAGCCTGCGTCTTCGATCCGCTGCCAAAGACTGGTCGCCGGTCCGGCAAAGACCCGTGCCGCCGTCTCACCTATCTGCCCTGTCATGGCGTCAGGCCATCGCCGTCACGGTCAGCGTCGACAGATAGGCCTCCATCCCCTCTATGCCACCTTCGGAGCCAAAACCGCTGTCCATCACCCCGCCGAAGGGGGTTTCGGGCAGGGCCAGCGCGAAATGATTCAGCCCCAGCATTCCCGCCCTTATGCCGCGCGTGATCTTTGCCGCCGTCGCCTGGCTGGAAGTGAAGGCATAGGAGCCGAGGCCCACCGGCATCCGGTTCGCCTCGGCGAGTGCCGCATCGACGGAATCGACCCGCATGACCAGGGCCAACGGCCCGAAGGGCTCGTCGTTCATCGCCCGCATCGCCTGGGTCATTCCCGACACCACCGTCGGCGCGTAGAAATTTCCGGCATTGCCGATCGCACCTCCGCCGGTCTCGACCGTGGCGCCCGCGGCCCGTGCCTCCCCGACCAGGCCCGAGATCACATTGCGCTGGTTGCGGGTGCAAAGCGGACCCATATCCGTCCCCTCGTCCCGCCCCGGCCCGACACGCAGCTTCTCCGCCGCCGCCGCCAGCCCCCGGACGAAGGCGTCGTGCAGCGGCGCCTCGACCAGGAAACGGGTCGGCGAGACGCAGACCTGCCCGGCATTGCGGAACTTCCACTGCGCAGCCAGCGGCACCAGCCGGTCCAGATCGGCATCGCGGGCCACGATCACCGGCGCATGGCCGCCCAACTCCATCGTCACCTTCTTCAGATGCTGACCCGCCAGGCCGGCCACGATACGTCCGACGCGTGTCGATCCGGTCAGCGAGACCTTGCGGATCTCGGGCGAACGGATCAGGGCCTCGGAAATCTCCAAGGCGTTGCCCCAGATGACGCTGATGGCGCGCGGCGGCAACCCCGCCTCCAGCAGCGCCTGCGCGATCAGCCAGGCGGTGGCGGGTGTGTCCTCGGACGGTTTCACCACCACCGGGCAACCCGCCGCCAGCGCCGGGGCAATCTTTTGCATCAGCCCCCAGGCCGGGAAATTCCATGGCGCAAAGGCCGCGACCGGCCCGACGGGGCGGCGCAACACGGTCAGCGCGATTTCGGGCACGCGCGAGGGGATCACCCGGCCATAGGCGCGGCGGCCCTCTTCGGCATACCAGTCCAGCAGATCCGCCGATGACAGCCATTCGCCCCGCGCCTGCGCCAGCGGCTTGCCCTGTTCCAGTGTCATGGTCAGCGCAGCGGTATCCGCCGTGGCGCGCATCCCCTCGGCCGCGCGGCGCAACACCTTGCCACGCTCGAAGGCGCTGAGTGCCGCCCAGTCGGCCAGCCCCGGCAGCGACAGGACCGCCGCCTCGACCGCCTCTGCCGCACCCGCACGAGGCAACCGGCCCAATACGTCATCCGTCGCCGGATCGGTTACGGCCAGCTCGCCACCCGAGCCTGCGGCACGCTCTTCGCCACCGATGATCAGTTTCGCCTGTGGATACATGCCATCCCTCCCGCCGCATTCCGCGCCCCCCGGACGCCCTCCCCGTCCCGGACGCCGGTCCGCCGTCATCTGATGGCCGCCAACCGGCCGGATCAACTGTCTCTTTTGAGACTCCGCCACCCTGCGCGCGCGCCGCATCTGCACCACTTTGAGGATGCGCGCGCCCCGGCTATCCATGGGTTCGGGAGAGAGGGCTCGGGCCCTGGAAGGCACGACAGGGAGCATCAGGATGGGCGATCCACTCTGCATAGAGACGACCGAGCCGGCGCTGTTCGCCGAACGGCTGCGGCAAAGCATGCGGGCCTCGGCGATCAGCGTCTCGCTGATCACCACGCGCGATCAGGACGGCAGTTTCCACGGCATGGCGGTGACCAGCGCCAATTCGCTGTCGTTCGAGCCTCCTTCGATGATGGTGGCGATCAACCGCAATGCCTCGTCCCATGCGGTGCTGCTGCGCAGCCGCGCCTTCTGCCTGAACCAGATCCACAGCGGCCAGATGGAGATGCTGGACCTGTTCTGCCGCAGCGAGATGCGCGATGCCCGCTTTGTCTCGCCCGACTGGCAGCCCGGCCTGCACGGCCTGCCCTGGCTGCGAACCGCCATCGCAAGCCTTTTCTGCCACGTCGAGGAAACCCATGACTACGGCAGCCACACCGTCTTTTTTGGCCGGATCGAGGATATCCGCATCTCGCCGCGGATCGACAACCCGGACCCGCTGATCTGGATCAACGGCGCCCCGGCGCAGTTCGAGGTGGCGCAGGGCACCCGTCAGCGGGCGGCCTCCTGAACAGATGGCAGGCGGAGGAATGACGATGCTGCAACAGGATCCGGCCAGCGCCGAAGCCCGGGCACGGGTGGCCCAGGCCATCCGGCAGGTGGCTCTCGGTCGGATGGTGGTGGCCGACGATGCCGGGCGCGAGAACGAGGGCGACCTGATCGGCCCCGCCGACCTGATGGCCGAACTGGTCCATGACCACGGGCCGATGCTGCGCGGGGCCGAGTTGACAGGTTTCGCGGCCCGTCATGGGTTGGCCTTCGTCACGGTGGCCGAACTGATCGTCTGGCGGCAGCGCCAGTCGGAAGACGCCGGCACAGCCGCCCTCGTGCACATTGCATGACATGGGACATGCGCCGCGCCGCCATCACGATGCAATCAAGCCGCTTGACAGCGCGCGGCGGATCGGTCCCCCTTCCGCCGGTAAAACTTGTGTCCACGGCGGGGGATTTCATCCTTTCTTCTGCCGGTGTCGACGGTGCCGTTCTTGCGCGACGGCGGCAGAAGCCCGGCCGGCGGGCTGGCAAAAGGCGTTCGCTCCGGCGGGGAACCGGGGGCGACGCCCCTTAAGGCAAAGGATCGTCACCAGACAAGGGATGAGATGAATTCGTCGGACGGGGAGGCATGACGAATGATTTCCGAGATTTCAAGATTGCGCAATCGCGCGGGCAACGGGGTGGTTTCACCCCTGCCAGGCCATGTCGAGGATTCCTGGCAGCGCTGCCTGGAAACCTACAACATGTCACCCGACCTGCTGCGCCCGACCGAGATGCTGACATATCACGAGCTGCAATCGCGGCTGGAACGGCACGAGGCCATCGTCCACTTCGCCGAACCCGAGATCGAGCGGCTGTTCCAGCGACTGGTCGACAACGAATACATGGTCTCTCTCGCCTCGTCCGAGGGGGTGATGCTGATGTTCCGCTGCGACCATCACTTCCTTGGCGAAATGAGCAATTTCCGTGTCCTGCCCGGCTCGAACTGGAGCGAGGAGATGCAGGGCACCAATGGCATCGGTACCTGCCTGAAGACCGGCAAGTCGCTGTCGATCATCGGCGAGCAGCATTTCAACGTGCATGTCCATGCGCTGTCCTGTTCCGTTGCGCCAATCTTCGGACGGGGCGGAGCTATCGAAGGCGTCGTGAACGTCACCTCGTCGCGCCCCGTGGATGACAAGACCACGCGG
Organism: Rhodobacterales bacterium; assembly: GCA_015654855.1. Taxonomy (GTDB): domain Bacteria; phylum Pseudomonadota; class Alphaproteobacteria; order Rhodobacterales; family Rhodobacteraceae; genus JAATGA01. The sequence goes on along the minus strand of JAATGA010000240.1, from coordinate 3,531 downwards.
CTGGTCCGCGACATCGTGGAGCGCGCGGCGCGGCGGATCGAGAACCGCTATTTCGCCGATCGCAACCGTCATCTGCGCACGCTTTGTCTGTCGGTAGAGCAGGATTTCACCGATATTGCCGCCGAGGCGCGGGTCGCCATCGACGATGCCGGCCGGATCGTCGATGTCTCGCAGAACGCGCCTGCGCTGCTGAGCCACAGCCGCGAAGCCCTGGTCGGCGCCGATTTGCGCAGCCTGATGGATATGGGCCTGCCGCTGGAAGGCAGCGACATCCGTCGAACCGAACTGCCCGAACGGAACGGTCGGGCGATCTTCGCGAAACTTTTGCCCGATGTGCCGGCGGCGCGCGCGCCTCGCGGCCCGATGGCCCGGCAAGAGGTCATGGAACCTTTCCTGCCGCCCGTGCCATCGACAGCGGGCGCCGAGCCGGGGCGGCGGCAACTGCATCCGCATCTGTCCGAACGGCTGGCGCTGGCCCAACGCATGATGGCCGCGCATGTGCCGGTGCTGGTGCAGGGTGAAACCGGGGTGGGCAAGTCCACCTTCGCATCTCTTCTGGCCGGGCGCAGCGGTCGCGGCGACGGCAATGTCGTCGTGCTGAACTGCGCCGTGCTGGCCGACGAGGATGCGGCGCTGGACCGGCTAAGCCGCCTGTCGCGCTTCACCCTGGTGCTGGATCATGTCGAGGAGGCGGCGCCTGCGGCGCAGGCGCGGCTGTTGCAGCTTCTGTCGGACGACCACCTGCTGCAAAGCCGCGATATCGGGCTGATCAGCATAGCCGGCTGCGATCTGGCCGAACTGGAACAGGAAGGCCGGCTGCGGTCCGACCTCTACCATCGGCTGAAAGGCGTGGTGATCGACCTCGATCCGCTGCGCGCCACCCCGGGGCTGGAGGCGCAGATCCATGCGATCTTTACCGAGGAGGCCCAGGCCCAGGGCAAGCCCGGCCTGCGGCTGGACGATACCGCGCGGCTGGTGCTGGCCAATTATCACTGGCCGGGCAACCTGCGCGAACTGCGCCAGGCTGCGCGCCACGCCGCCATCCTGGTCGAGGGCGACCGGATCGGCATTGGCCAGCTTCCGGGCAGGATCGTCAGCGAGATCGCGCATGACAACCTGTCGGCGCGTTCGCAATCCGAAGCGTCGCGCATCGAGGCGGCGTTGCGCCACAACGGCGGCAATGTCTCGGAAACAGCGCGCTATCTGGGGATTTCGCGGGCGACGCTGTATCGCAAGATCCAGATCCGCAACATCCGCGTTCACGACGCCTGAGCAGGCGCGGGTGGCGGGAAACGGCAAAAGGGGCGGCCTCCTCCAAGGCCGCTCCTTTTGCCGTTTTCGCTTGCGCGAGGATCAGCGGTTGCGCGACACGTCCAACGACACGGCGGCAATGATGATCAACCCCTTCACCACCTGCTGATAGTAGGACGACACCCCCATCAGATCGAGCCCGTTGTTGATCGTGCCGATGATCAGCGCCCCGATCAGCGTGCCCACCAATGTGCCGCGCCCGCCGGAAAGGCTTGTCCCCCCGATCACAACCGCCGCGATGGCGTCGAGTTCATAGGCCACGCCCGCCTGCGGCAGCGCCGCCGTGGTGCGCGCGGTCAGGATCATTCCGGCCACCGCCGCCAGCAGGCCCGAGACCATGTAGGTCATCACGATCACCCGATTCACCCGGATGCCGCCGGTGCGCGCGGCATGGGGGCTGCCGCCCACCGCATAGACATGGCGGCCGAAGATCGTGTGCCGCAGGGTGAACCAGCAAACCGCGAAAACCACCGCCAGCACCAGGATCGGCACCGGAATGCCGACAAGATACCCGCTGCCCAGCCACAGGAAGTCGGCCGACAGGTTCGAGATCGGACGCCCGTCGGTGAAGATGTAGACCAGCCCGCGCGCGATCGACAGCATCCCCAGCGTGACGACAAAGGCCGGCAGCTTCAGCCAAGCGATGCAGGCGCCGTTGAACAGCCCCAGTGCCGCGCCCACGGCGATCCCCGTGACAAGGCCGATGCCGATGCCCACCGGCTCGGGCGTCACCACGAAGCTGGCCGCCACCGCCCCCGCCAGCGCCGCGATCGAGCCGACCGACAGGTCGATCCCGCGGGCGAGGATGACAAAGGTCACGCCGATGGCCAGGATGCCGTTGATCGCCGTCTGCCGGATGATGTTGGTCCAGTTGTTCCACGTCATGAAGAACGGGTTCGACAGCGCCAGGACCACCACCAGCACCGCGAAGGCGACAAGGATGCCGTGGCGGCGCAGGATGTCGCCGGCCAGTTGCAGCCCGCCACCCCGCTGCCCCGCAGATGTGGTTTCTATCGTCTCGTTCATGTTTTCCCTCCCTCGTGTCCGAGCACCGGCTCAGGACACGTCATGCAGCAATGTCTGCTGGCTGGCCTCGTGGCGCGGCACGATCCGAACCAGCGCACCCTTCTTGAACACTGCGATCCGATCGCAGACCTGCAACAGTTCCTGCGCCTCGGACGAGGCCATTAGCACGGCACCGCCGCCCGCAACGAATTCGTCGATGATTGCGTAGATCTCCTGCTTGGCGCCCTCGTCGATGCCGCGGGTCGGCTCGTCGCAGATCAGAAGCCGTGGCTCGGACGACAGACAGCGGGCGATCACCACCTTCTGCTGGTTGCCCCCCGACAGGGCCGAGGCGGGCATCTGGTCCGAGGCCGCCTTCAGCCGCAGCCGGCGCCCCATCGTGGCGGACAGCGCCCGTTCCCCGCGTCCGCGCAGCACGCCGAACCGGCTGAGCCGCCGCAGCACGGAAAGCGAGACGTTGTGCCGGATCGGGGCGGGCAGGACCAGGCCGGAAAGCTTGCGGTCCTCGGTCACCATGGCGATGCGGTTGCGGATCGATAGGTCGGGGCGGCGCGGCGGCAGGTCGCGGCCCGCCATCCGGACCGACCCGCCATCGCGCGGGCCAATGCCGTAGACGGCATCCAGAAACTCGGTCCGGCCCGCGCCCATCAGTCCGTAAAGCCCGACCACCTCGCCCGGGGCGACGGTCAGCGATACGCCACGCACCCGGCCACGGACACGCAGCCCCTCGACCTCCAGCATCGGGCTGGCATCGGCCTGGCGGGTGGAATGGCTGTTCGCGTGAAGCTCGTGCCCGACGATCAGCGCCACCAGCTGCCCCCGGTTCAGATCCGCCATCGTACCGGTTTCGATGAAACTGCCGTCGCGGAAAACCGTGTAGTTATCGGCGATCCCGAACAGTTCCTCCAGCCGATGACTGACATAGATGATGCCCACTCCCTTGCGTTGCAGCCTGCGGATCGCATCGAAAAGGATGTGGCTTTCATGCTCGCCGATGGCCGAGGTCGGCTCATCCATGATGACGATCTCGGCATCGCGCGACAGGGCGCGGGTGATCTCCACCAGTTGCACCTGTGCAAGGCTGAGGTCGGACATCAGGCTGGCGGGGTTCAGGTCGAAGCCGACCTCATGGATGATGCGGCGCGCATCCTCCTGCATCCGACAGTGATCTACGACGAAACCGCTGCGGCGCGG
>JAATGA010000002.1 GCA_015654855.1 Rhodobacterales bacterium | reverse complement strand
GCCTGATACACGTTGGCCAGCGTCTGCGCCTCGACCCCCTGGCTCGCATCTACCACCAGCAGCGAGCCCTCGACCGCGCGCATCGAGCGCGAGACCTCATAGGCGAAGTCGACGTGGCCGGGGGTGTCGATCAGGTTCAGGATATAGGTGTGGCCGTCGCGCGCGGGGTATTCGATCCGCACGGTGTTGGCCTTGATGGTGATACCGCGCTCGCGCTCGATATCCATGCTGTCCAGCATCTGCGCCTTCATGTCGCGTGTGGCCACCGTGCCCGTCATCTGGATCAGCCGGTCGGCGAGGGTGGATTTCCCGTGGTCGATATGGGCCACGATCGAAAAGTTGCGGATGCGGTCGAGCTGGGTCATGCGCCCGCGTATACAGTGCGTGTATCGTTCCGGGAAGGGGGCGTGGAAGGCGGCGGACGCGGGTTTCGCCGTCCCCGAGGCTGCCGCGCCCTCGTCCCGTCCCGGCGTCCGGGGAGTGGTGCGGCGAAAGGGCGGAACCCTGCGGCGCATCGCCCGGGAATGCGGGGCCGAATCAGCCCGGCCAGGCGCGGCCCTGTCGCGCGGGTGCCGGGCCGGCAGGCCCTGTCGCCCAGGGGCCGGAACAGCGGTGGCGCGCCGGTGGCTTGGCCCGATCCTGGGGGCGGGGCGCGGATCATGCCCTGGCGCTTGTGCCCGGGGCTCCGATCCGGCGGATCGTTGCCGAGCCGCCTTGCCGCATTGAAAAATCCGCTTCGATTCGCGATAATGCCCGCAATAACAATTGACCAGGGCGCGCGAACTCCGCCGCCGATGGCGAGAGGCAGCAGATGAGAAAATCCATCGTTCTGGCGGCCGCGGCTGCCGTGTTCGTTCCCCTGTTCTCGGGCGTGGCGTCGGCCGGGCCGATCGAAAACGCCTGTATGCGGTCCGACCGGGGCGGCAGCCGGGCGCTTTGCGGCTGCATCCAGCAGGTCGCCGACATGACCCTGCGCGGCGGCGATCAGCGGCGTGCGGCGAAGTTCTTCAAGAACCCGGATCAGGCGCAGGAAGTGCGTATGTCCAAGCGTGACGCCGACAACGAATTCTGGGCGCGCTACAAGGCCTTTGGCGAGGCGGCGGAAGCCTACTGCGCCGGCTGAGATCTGAAGCGAACCCGGGCAGGAAAAGGGGCGGTCACGCCCGTTTCAGCCGTCGGATCAAGGCCTCGGCCGCCGCCTCGACCAGATCGAGCGTCTGGCCGAAGTCGCGGGTGTAATAGGGATCCGGCACTTCGTCGGTCGTCGGATGCGGGGCCAGCGGCAGGAACAGCCCTGGTTCCGTGCCCTTTCCGGCGCGCAGGCGTTGAGCGTCGCGCAGGTTGGCGCGGTCCATCACCAGAATATAGCCGAAGCGGTCGAAGTCCGCGCGGATCAGTTGCCGTGCCCGCAGGGCCGTCAGATCGTATCCGCGCCGCGCCGCGGCCTCGATCATCGGGGGATACGGCGGCTCGCCCGCGTGCCAGCCGCCGGTGCCGGCGCTGTCGATGCGCAGATCCAGCCCCGCCGCCCGCGCCTTGACGCGCAGCACCCCCTCGGCGGCGGGCGAGCGGCAGATGTTGCCGAGGCAGACGAAAAGGATAGACTCCATCCCGCAAGGGTGACCGAAGGGGCGGGGAATGCAAGGCTTTCGACCGAAAGGCGACGAATTCCTCGTGATCCTGACCGGGGCAGGCATCTCGGCCGAAAGCGGGCTTGGCACCTTTCGCGACAAGGACGGACTCTGGACCCGCTATGACCTGAACGAGATCGCGACGCCCGAGGGGTTCGCCCGCAACCCGAAGCTGGTGCTCGATTTCTACAACGCCCGGCGGAGAAATGCGCGCGAGGCCGTGCCCAATGCCGCGCATGAGGCGCTGGCGCGATTGCAGCGCGACTGGGGCGGCGATGTGCTGATCGTGACGCAGAACGTCGACGATCTGCACGAGCGGGCGGGGTCGGGGCAGGTGCTGCATATCCACGGCGGGCTGGAGGGCGCGCTTTGCGCCGCCTGCGGGCATCGCTGGCCAGCCCCGGCGGCGATGGCGCCCGCCGACCCCTGCCCGGTCTGCGGCAAACCCGGGACGCGCCCCGATATCGTCTGGTTCGGCGAGATCCCGTATCACATGGACGAGGTCTGGTTCGCGCTGCGCCAATGCGATCTGTTCGTTTCCATCGGCACCTCGGGCACCGTCTATCCGGCGGCGGCCTTCGCGCAGGATGCAAGCCGGGCGGGCGCATATTGCGTCGAGATCAATGCCGAGACTTCCGCCGTGGCGGGGGATTTCGACGCGATACTGATCGGCCCCGCGACCCGCGCGGTGCCGGATTGGGTGGCGGGGATGCTCGCGGTGCGGAACTCCGCCGCTTAGCGGTCCGGCGGGCGATCTTGTCGAAGAAATCGCGCCGGGGCCGGCGCGTTCAGCGGAAGGCCGGTCCGTGCGCCCAAAGGGTCAGCGACCAGCGGGTGCCTTCGGTTACCGGGGTGACCCGATGCAGCACGAAGCTCGGGAAGATCGTCGCCGTGCCGGGCGCGCGCCCGGCCTCGGCCAGGTTCGAATCGGGTTGCAGTTGCAGCGCCCCGCCGGCGTAGGCTGCGGGGACGGACAGTTGCACCACCACGGTCAACTTGCGCTTCGCGGCCCAGGTCCCCGCGCCGATGTCGGAATGCCAGCCGAAATGCCCCTCGCGCTCCGCGCCATAGCGCGCGACCTGGGCGCTTTCACCGAAATCGCTCAGATCGAAGCCATAGCCCTCGCGGTTGGCGCGGGCGACGAGGCTGACCATCCGGTCCATCACCCAGGCCGCGCCCTCGATCTCGTCGAGCCAGGCGAT
>JAATGA010000343.1 GCA_015654855.1 Rhodobacterales bacterium | reverse complement strand
GAGGAGGTGTTCGGCCCGGTTCTTGCCGCCCTGACGTTCGAGGACGAGGCGGATGCGCTGGCGCTGGCGAACGGCACAGAATACGGACTCGTCGCCGGCATCTGGACGCGCGACACGGCGCGCGCGGTGCGGCTGGCGCGGAAGGTGCGGGCCGGCCAGGTTTACATCAACGCCTATGGCGCGGGCGGAGGGGTCGAACTGCCCTTCGGCGGTGTCAGGAAATCGGGTCACGGGCGCGAGAAGGGGTTCGAGGCATTGTACGAGTTCTCGGCGCTGAAGACCGTTATCATCAAGCACGATTGAGGGAGGACGCCATGAGTGCCGCAAAGGGCCGACTGGCAGGAAAGATCGCGATCGTCACCGGCGCGGGTGGCGGTTTCGGCGAGGGGATCGCGAAACTCTTTGCCGCCGAGGGCGCGCGTGTGGGGGTGCTGGACCTGCGGGGCGAGGCGGCGGAACGGGTCGCGGCCGAAATCGGGGCGGATGCAATCGCGCTTGCCGCCGATGTGACATCGCGTGCGCAGATGGAGGTCGCGGTGCGGAAGGTGGTCGACACCTTCGGCATCCCGGATGTGTTCATCAACAACGCCGGCTGGACCCATCGGAACAAACCGATGTTGGAGGTCACCGAGGAAGAGTTCGACCGGGTTTATGCGATCAACGTCAAGTCGATCTACCACATCAGCAATATCATCATCCCGCTGATGCGCGGGAACGGCGGCGGCTCCATCGTCAACATCGGCTCGGTCGCGGGTATCCGGCCGCGTCCGGGGCTGACATGGTACAACTCGACCAAGGGCGCGGTGAACATCCTGTCGCAATCCATGGCCGTGGAACTGGCGCCCGACAATATCCGCGTCAATGCGATCTGCCCGGTGATGGGCGAGACGGGATTGCTGGAGGCGTTCATGGGCGTGCCCGACACGCCCGAGAACCGCGCCCGCTTTATCGCCACCATTCCGATGGGCCGCATGTCGCGCCCCGAAGACATCGCGCGTGCGACGCTTTACCTCGCCTCGGACGATGCGGCCTTCATCACCGGCGTCCTGCTGCCGGTCGATGGCGGGCGGACGGTCTGATGCGCCTGTCCGGCCGCCCGACGCCGGGCAGCCGGTTCCCTTTGGCATATGTGGCCGGATGTGACCGCTTCTTTCACTCGCGCAAGGCATCCGCGGACGTGCTGTCGTTCGTTGCCGGGGCACTTGCGGCCGGATTCGGTTTCTCGTGGGCGAACAGGGTCGCGACAGGGAAGATGCAGAATAATGACTATTGACCCATTAATCATTGTGGCGTTTGATCTGGTCGGGAACGACGGAGGGACCGGGATCCGCCGCACCGGAGGAGGGTGTGCGGATCGCGGCGTTCGTAATGCCGGGCGGCATGGCGGTCGAGAGCCTGCCTCGCCGCGCGGCGAGAGCTGAAGGGGGGGCGATGGGAAGTCGCATCGACGAGGCGTCGGCGAAAGGCCGGAGCGGGCTTTCGCGAGTCCTTTCCCGATTGCCTGGCGGCGGGTTCGACCAGTTGAGGATCGTGACACTGCTGTTTGTCGCGATCTTCGCGCTTTATGCGCTGATCCTGCCGGGGTTCCTGTCGATCGGAAACCTGCTGACGCTTATGCGCACGGTTTCGGTTCTTGGCATCCTTGGCCTTGGCATGGCCATCGTGGTGATCGGCCGGGGGATCGACCTGTCGATGATCGCCTCGCTTTGCGTGCCGGCGGCTGTCGTGCTGACGCTCGCGGCACGGGGCTATGGCATCGTTCCCTCTGTCGGTGCCGGGCTGTTGATGGCCGTGGCGATCGGCCTGTTGAACGGCATTCTGGTGGCCTACGCCGAGATCCCGTCGCTCTTCACCACGCTTGCCGTCGGGATCGGCATCGCAGGCATCGGACAGATCGGGGTTTTCGACTACGAGATCGTGTCCTGGCCTCCGCAGCTCGACCCCATCGCCTGGATCGGGCGGGGAGCCTTGTTCGGGATGCCCTATTCGGTCCTGGCCTTCGGCGTGGCGGCGGTGGTGATCGGAGTCTTTCTGCGCCGCACCCGGCCGGGGATGTTCGTCTATGCTTCCGGCGACAACCCGGGGGCCACGCGGCTGACGGGGATACCGCTGCGCCCGGTGCTGGTGATGCAATATGTCATCTCGGCCTGCGTCGCCTTCTTCGCGGGGATGGTCCTTTCGGCCTCGTCCGCCAGCATGGATACGCGGATCTTCAACCTGACCTGGATCTACGATGTGATCCTGGTCGTGGTTCTGGGCGGCATTGGCCTTTCGGGCGGACGCGGCGGGGTGATCAACGTGGTCGTCGGCACGCTGCTGATCGGCACGATCATGAACGGGCTGACCATCATGAACATGCCGTTTGAGATGCAGAACCTCGTCCGCGGCCTGGTGCTGCTGTTCGCGGTGCTGGCCGACAGCCTGGTCAACCCCCGCAACGAGGAGACATCCCAGCAGGGCGACATCTGACACGGAAAAACGGTCCCGGCGCGTGTGGAGGAAGACGCGCACCGCAGGCCATCACCAAGGGGAGGAATGCAATGAGGAAACTTTTCGAATTCGCCTGTGGCGCGGCGCTGGCCGTGACCGTTCTGGGGGGGCAGATCGCCCATGCCCAGACCAGCATGGATGACCCGCTGCGCGACAGCTACTACGAAAATCTCACGGGCAAGAAGGTCGTCTTCGTGCCGGTGTTCATGGGTCTCGACCTGACCGAGGGCTGGTCCAAAATCATGGACACGCAGGCCAAGGATCTGGGTTACAGCTACGAGGTCCGCAACTCGAACTTCAACACCTCGGCGGGGGCGCAGACCATCACTTCGCTGATCAGCGAAAAGCCCGATGTGATCGTGGTGCAGAACCCCGACGTGCAGTCCTATGCCAAACTGTTGCAACAGGCCGAAAAGGCCGGGATTCATGTGATCCAGCTGAACATGAAGACCAACTATCAGACCACGGGCTTCGTCGGTGCCGATGTGGAGCTGATCGGCGAGAAGCAGGCCGAGGCGGCGGTGGAAAAATGTGCCGGGGGCAGCCAGCCCGGCAAGATTCTGGTTCTTGCGGGCCCGCCCACCAGCCCGTTCTCGGCCTATATGCTGAAAGGATATGAAAATGTCCTGAACGGCAACGCCGGGGTGCAGATCGTCTCGGTCCAGTCGACGGGCGATTACGAATCCTCCAAGGCGAAGTCGATCACCCAGGTCGTGCTGCAACAACACCCCGATCTTTGTGCGATCCTTGGTGTCTGGGACAATGCCGACGTTGGCACGGCGGCCGCGCTGCAAGAAGCGGGCAAGGCCGACCAGGTGTTTCTGACCACCTCGGGCGGCGGCGGTGAACTCGCCTGCAAGGGCCTGCGCGAAAAGCAATGGCAGTACTATGTCAGCTATGACGTGCCGGGGCAGGGCCGCGACCTGAACGACCTGATCCTCGCCGCGCTCCAGGACAAGAACCCGGTCGGCAGTACTCGGACCGTCCTTTATACACCGCTTGTCACCTACACGCCCGAGACGTTGGGCGACGAGAAGTGCTGGACGCTCGACACGCTGCGCTGAGCATCGCCTGAAGACCTCCGCCCCCCTGTCTTCGTCACGAGGGGGGGCGGACAAGGCTGCCCCCGCCGGGGGCGGGTCCCCGCGCTCGAGGCATCCCTACATGAATACTCTGATGAAACTGCGCTACCGCTTCTGGCCGGACAAGATCTTTGGCGAGATCCTGCAGAAGCCCTGGATGGAAACGGCGGTTCCGTTGCTGGTGCTGCTGCTGGTCATCCTGTTTTTCAGCGCGCG
>JAATGA010000099.1 GCA_015654855.1 Rhodobacterales bacterium | reverse complement strand
GGCGATGAAGCAGCGCGCGGGCGATCTCGGCCCGGCGCTGTTGCCCGCCCGACAGGGCGGAGGCGCGATCGCCCGCCTTTTCGGAAAGGCCGACCAGCGCAAGCACCTCGGCAATCCGCGCCGCCGCCGCCCGCCCGCCGATCCCGTGCAAGGCCGCGTGATAGGCGAGATTCTGCCGCAAGGTCAGATCGCCGTCCAGCGCCCGGCTCTGAAACACCACGCCGAGCCGGGCCAGCGCCTGCCCCGGCTGACGGCGGGCGTCGAAGCCCGCCACCGTGATCCGGCCCGAGGTGCTGTCGTAAAGCCGGGTGATCAGCGAGAAGAGCGTGGTCTTCCCCGCGCCGTTCACGCCGAGAAGGGCGCAGAACGCGCCTGTCCCGACGGTGAAAGACACGTCGCGCAACGCCTGGACCGCGCCGAAGCGATGGCTGACGCCTTCGATGGTCAACGCGGCGTCGCCGGGCGCCGGGCCAGGGGCTGCGGTCATTCCTTGCGGCGCTCCTTCTCGGTGAAGTCGGCGTTCAGCTTCACGTCATACTGGCCGTCGGCGCAGATCACATCGTCCAGGTCGAAACTTCCGTCATCCTCGACTTCGATATTGGCCGGATCGACCTCGCAGGTCATGGCGGCCAGAACCTCGTCGATTTTGGCGATCTGTTCCGCCGTGGGATCGGTGTCGGCAAGGGCCGGCACCGCGAACCCGGCAAGCGCGGCGGCAAGGGCAAGACGTTTCATGGCTGATCTCCTCTTCAGCGGATGTTGAACACGGCCTTCTGGGTCTCGCCCGAAGACCCCGGAATCGACAGGGTGAAACTGCCGGGCGTGATGGCGATGAAGCTGATCTCGGCCTCGCCCGCCGCGTCGAATTCCAGCGAATGGACGCCCATCGGCCGGATCTCGATGTGGTTGATGACGATCTCGTTGATCCAGATCGCGCGGAAGAAATCGCCCCCCGACAGCGCCAGTTCGGCCGAGCCGTCGGCGATCACCCTGATCTTGTAATAGCCGCCCGACTTCAGCTCGTAGGCGGCCTCCGCGACCGGCTTGCCGGAACCCAGCGTCAGGGGCGCCAGATCGGCGCGGTTCGCCTTGCCCATCAGCCCGGGGAAACCGTAGTCGAACTGCTGCGCCCCCGCGCCCGCCGCAGTCAGCGCCAGTGCGGCGGCCAGAATTGCTGCCCTCATCTTTCCCTCCCTCATTCCGATTTCACTGCGACCACGCCCCAGGGCTGTTCGCCCACGGGAACCGAGACCGTCACCACACCGCTTGCCGTGTCGATCACCGAGATGTCGTTGGAATTGCCGTTGGTGGTGTAAAGGAACCTGCCGTCCGGCGAGAAGGCCAGTTGCCAGACCCGCTGGCCGACCAGCAGGTAGTCCCGCACCTCGAAGCTTTGCAGATCCACCACGGCCACGCGGTTCGCCGGGCCAAGCGCGACATAGGCTCTGGCCCCGTCGGCGGTGACGCGGATGCCCACCGGCTGCAACGCCTCGGGCAGCACGCCCGGCACCTCGAAGGTGATCCTGTGGATGACCTCGGCCCGGGCGGGGTCGATCACGCTGACCGTGCCGCCGATCTCGGCGCTGACCAGCAGATAGGCGCCGTCGGGCGTGTATTCGGCAAAGCGCGGGCGGCTGTCGACCAGCACGTTCTCGACGATCTCGAAGGTGGAGCTGTCGATCAGATGCGCCATGTTCGTGGTTTCCGAGGTGTTCACCACGAACCTGCCGTCGGGGCTGACGCCCATGCCCTCGGGTTCCACCCCCACCGGCACCTCGGCCAGCACCTGCCGGGTGACCACATCGACCACGGTGACGATGTTGTCGTCCTCGTTGGCGATGTAGAGCGGGTTGCCCGAGGGGTGCAGCACGAACAGTTCCGGGTCCGGGCCGGAGGGCAGCGGGGGCAACTCCTCATAGGTCGCCGCGTCATAGACCCGCACCAGATTGTCGTCCGAGGCGCAGACGTAGATATGCCTGCCGTCGGGCGAGGCGGTGATGCCGCGCGGGCGCTGCATCCCCTCGATGGTGTGGATCACCTCAAGCGAGGCCGCGTCCAGCACGGTGACGCTGTTGCCCTTCTCGTTCGAGACGAAGATCTTGTCGGCCAATGCCGGCCCCGCGCTCAGCGCGGTGCAGCAGGCCAGGGCTGCCAGTCTCATCCTTTTCCCCCTCATCTCTTGCACTCCGTCTCGGGGCGGTCGATGCCCAGGCTGTCCAACTGGTTGACCTGATGCAGGAATTCGTCCTGCGGGCTGACCGAGGCCACCACATTCCCCGCCACCAGCAGCACCGGCTGGCGCAACTGCCCGTCCCAGTCGCGGAAGGTCAGCTTCTGGCCCTTGAACGCGGCCAGGTCGAAATTCGGCGACAGGATGAAGGCGCGCATCGCCGCATCGTCGCCGCCCTTTGTGCGGGTCGCGGCCTCGCCGATCACCCGCAGCGCCATCCAGACCTGGTAATCCTCTTCCCGCGCCGGGCGGCCGGCGGATTTCTCGAACCGGGTCTGGAACTGGGTGCCGCCCCAGGCCTCATGCGCGGGGCTCCAGCTTTCGGGCATCAGCCCGGCGGAACCGGCGACGGGCCTCGCGTCCCAGGTGTGATAAGGCAGCCAGGCGGCGAAGACCCCGGCATGATCGGCCGCGACCACCACGTCATGCGCGGGGGCCGACTGAGTAAAGACCGGCATCTGCCGTTGCACCTGCACATGGCCGGAATCGGTGCGGCGCGCGCCACCGGTATCCTCGAAGACGCGGCTCTCGACGATGATGGCGCCGAACTTCTCCGCCGCCCGGCGGTAGGCGGCGGCCAGCGCCTGATCCTCGGGATGGCTGCCCTCGATCAGGAACCATTTGTTCCAGCGTTTCCAGACCAGATATTGCGCCAGCGCATCGGCGATCATCGCATCCGAGGGCGCGGTATGAAGCAGGTTCGCCCGACAATCCTTGCCCCGCAGAGCATCGTCGCGGGCCAGCGCGTTGATCACCAGCGCGCGCTCGCCCGCCAGATCGGCCAGCCGCGCCGTGGTCGCCGCGTCGGTCAGCGTCACGATATAGGGGAAACCCGCATCGAGCAGCCGCCGCATCTCGGCCTCGGCCGTCTGCGGCGTGGCGGCGACGGTCTCGGTCGTGAAGGTCTGGCCCATGAAAGCGCCGGTGGTGGCATTGTCGGCGGTGCCCACCACCGCCCCGGCAAAGCCCAGATCCGGCGGCGGCAGGTCCAGCCGCGAGATCGGCATCGGCCCGGGCGCATCGACGCGGATCACCGCGACGCGATACTCCACCTCTGCCTGAACGATCCCCGGAACGGCGAAGGCAAAGCAAAATCCGGCTGCGGCTGATGACAGATGTTTCATGCCGTCCTCCCTGTCCGCATTTGGGCATGGCAAGGCGAGAGGACAAAGCTGTTTTCCAATATAATGAATTAATAAGGTAATGATTTCATACGGTATAATACTTTTGTCTGATTGCCCGGGCGTCGCCCGCCCCCGCATCCTGAACCCCGGCGCGCGACCTGCGCGAAATCGGGGATGGCAAGGATGAAAAAGATCGTGATCGCATTGGCGGCCTCATTGTCGCTGCTGGCGGGGGCGGCGCTGGCGCATGGGCCGTCACGGCTGAAGACCGACCAGGTGGTGGTGC
>JAATGA010000380.1 GCA_015654855.1 Rhodobacterales bacterium | reverse complement strand
GCCCTCGACGATCCCCGCGATCAAAGACAACCCGGTGACCCCGGCCAAGATCGACCTTGGCAAGTCGCTGTTCTTCGATCCGCGCCTGTCGGCCTCGGGCGTGTTTTCCTGCTACTCCTGTCACAACCTGACGACGGGCGGCGACGACAACATGGAAACCTCGGTCGGCCACGGCTGGCAGAAGGGTCCGCGTAACGCCCCCACCGCCCTGAACGCCGTGCTGAACGAGGCGCAGTTCTGGGACGGTCGCGCCGACGACCTGAAGGCCCAGGCCAAGGGCCCGATCCAGGCGGGGGTCGAGATGGCCAACACCCCGGCCAATGTCGAAACAACGCTGAAGTCGATGCCCGCCTATGTCGAAGCCTTCGCCACCGCCTTCCCGGGCGAAGAGGCGCCGGTCAGCTTCGACAACATGGCCCGCGCGATCGAGGCTTTCGAGGCGACGCTGATCACCCCCGCGCCCTTCGACAGCTTCCTGAACGGCGACGACGACGCGCTTTCGGCCGATGCCCGCGCCGGGCTGACGCTGTTCATGGACAAGGGCTGCTCGGCCTGCCACTCGGGCATCAACGTCGGGGGGCATGGCTACTATCCCTTCGGCCTGATCGAGAAACCCGGCGCCGAAGTGCTGCCCGTGGGCGACAAGGGCCGCTTTGCGGTGACCGATACGGCGGATGACGAATATGTCTTCCGTGCGGCCCCCCTGCGCAACGTCGCGCTGACCGCGCCCTATTTCCACTCGGGCAAGGTCTGGGATCTGAAGGTCGCGGTGCAGATCATGGCCGAAAGCCAGTTGGGCGAGGATCTGTCGGACGAAGAGGCGACGCAGATCGTGGCCTTCCTCGACAGCCTGACGGGCACCATGCCGGCGGTCACGCTGCCGGTCCTGCCGGCGGAAACGACCGCGACCCCGCGTCCGACCTCCGAGGTCGTCACGCCCTGAGGGCGAAACGAAACAGCGTCCCACACTCGGGCGGCCTTCGGGCCGCCCTTTCTTTTGCCGCCCTGCGTCTGGCGGTCAGACCGGCGCGGGGTGGCGTTGCGGCCATTCGGTCGCGCGGTGATATGCCTGCCCTATGGCCAGCACCTTCGCATCGGACCCGACCGGACCGGCGATCTGCATTCCCATCGGCAGGCCCGCCCCCTTGCCCCCCGCAGGCCCGAAGCCCACAGGCACCGACAACGCCGGAAGGCCGATCAGGCTGATCGGGATCACGATCTCCATCCAGCGGTGATAGGTGTCCATCGGGCGACCGGCGATTTCCTGCGGGAAACGCCACTCGACCGGGAACGGCCAGACCTGCGCCGTCGGCAGCACCAGCGCGTCGTAGCGGGTGAAAAGCCGCGCCGCATGGGCATACCAGCGGGACCGGATATGGCTCGCCTCATAAACGGCGGCGGCGGGCAGATCCCGCCCCTGCTCGATTTCCCAGATCGTTTCCGGTTTCAGATGCGCGCGCTTTTCGGGGTTGTCGTAAAGCGCCTTCATCCCCCCGGCGATCAGCATGGCGCGCAGGGTGATCCAGGCCTGCCACAGCTTTTCCGCCGGATAAGGCGGCGCCACCTGCTCGACCACGGCGCCGAGGTCTTCCAGCACCCGCAACCCCTGTTCGCATTGCGCGAGGATCCCCTCCTCGACCGCATAAGCCCCGCCCCAGTCGCCGAGCCAGCCGATGCGCATTCCCCGGATGTCGCGGTCGAGCCCGGCAGCGAAATCGCCACCGGGCAGGCAGAAGGGCACTTCGGGGTTCGGTCCCGCCTGGACGGACAGGAGCCGCGCCACATCCTCGACGGTGCGGCCCATCGGCCCCTCGGTCGCCATGGTGGCGAGGAAGGTGTCGCCATCGGCCTCGCGGGGGACGAGTCCCCAGGACGGGCGAAAGCCGTAGACGTTGCAGAAGGCCGCCGGATTGCGCAGCGATCCCATCATGTCCGACCCGTCCGCCACCGGCACCAGACGTGCGGCCAGCGCCGCCGCCGCCCCGCCGGAGGATCCGCCGGCGCTGCGCCCCGGGTCATAGGGATTGCGCGTCGGCCCGAAGACCTGGTTGAACGTATGCGAGCCATGGCCCCATTCCGGGCTGTTCGACTTGCCCACGAAGATCGCCCCGGCCCCCCGCATCCGCGCCGCGACCAGATCGTCCTTGTCCGGCACATGATGCTCGAACAGCAGCGAGCCCCAGGTGGTCCGCAGCCCCCTGGTCGCCATCAGATCCTTGGGCGCCATCGGCAACCCATGCAGCCAGCCCCGCGGCGCGGCATCGTCGGCGGCCCGCGCCTCGGCCATCAGCGCCTCGGGCTCGCGCAGCGAGACGAGGGCGTTGACGCCGGGGTTCACGGCGGCGATGCGCGCGAGGAAGGCCGCCGTCACCTCGGAAGGGGCGAGCTGTCGCGCGGCGATCATCCGGGACAGGTCGGAGGCGGAATGTTCGGTCAGGTCCATAGGGGCACGCCTTTTGCCGGGAATCGACGACAGGCTAGCCCCGGCGCGGCCGGCGCGAAATGCCCGACCGGCCATCGGGGCGTCGAAAGGCGACATGGCGCGGGGCGGATTCGCCGGGCCAGGGTTCGGGGGCCGGGGTCCGTCTGGTGGCGTGGGAAGGCGGGCTTTCCGCCCCCCTCGGCCCTGACGGGCCTCACCCCCCGAGGATATTTTCGCAAAGAGGATGGGGGAGGAGAAGGTTCGGGCGCGGGTTCCGCGCGACGCCGCGGCAAAGGCGAAGGGCGGCGGGTTTCCCCGCCGCCCCGTTTCCTTGTTCGTCGGATCGCGATCCGTTTGGTCAGATCACTCCACCGACAGCGCGACGAAGCGCGGATCGCCGCCCTGGCGCACCAGGATCGGCAGAGATTTGCGGCCCGCATCCTTCGCCTCTTTGATGCGGTCTTGCAGGTCTTTCAGGCGGACGACCTTCTGCTGGCCGGCCTCGGTGATGACCAGGCCGTCGCGCAGCCCCTTGGCATAGGCTTCGGAGGCGACATCGACCTTGGTGATCACCAGACCCTGGGCGTCGGGCGACAGGCCCAGTTGCTGGGCCGTCTCGGCGGTCAGCGGCTCAAGCGTCATGCCGAGCAACTCGCCGCTGGTCGCCTCGGCGGGCGGGGTGCCGGCGACCGGGGTCGGGGTGGATTCCGCCTCTTCGCGCCGGCCGAGGGTGATCTGCAAGGTCTCGGTCTTGCCCTCGCGCAGAACGACGACCTTGACCGCCTGGCCGATGGGCGCATCGGCCACCCGGCGGACCAGTTCGCGCGTGTCGGCCACGTCGGCGCCGTCGAAGTTCAGGATCACGTCGCCCTGCTTCATGCCGCCGTCCTTCGCCGGGCCTTCGGGCACGTCGGTGATCAGCGCGCCCTTGGCCTCCTTGATCCCCATGGCCTCGGCGAGGTCGGGGGTCACGTCCTGGATGCGCACGCCCAGCCAGCCGCGCCGCGTCTCGCCATATTGGCGCAACTGGTCGACGACCTTGGTCACCACGTTCGAGGCCATCGAGAATCCGATGCCGATCGAGCCGCCGTTCGGCGACAGGATCGCAGTGTTCACCCCGATGACCTGGCCGTCCATGTTGAAGAGCGGCCCGCCCGAGTTGCCCCGGTTGATCGCCGCATCGGTCTGGATGTAGTCGTCATAGGTCCCCGACAGTTCGCGGTTGCGCGCCGAGACGATGCCCGCGCTGACCGAGAAGCCCTGCCCCAGCGGGTTACCCATCGCCACCACCCAATCGCCGACGCGCATCAGATCGCTGTCGCCGAAGGGGACGTAGGGCAGCGGCTGGTCGCTTTCGACCTTCAGCAGCGCGATGTCGGTCTTGGGATCGGTGCCCACCAGCTTCGCGTCGAGCTTCTTGCCCGAAAAGAACTCGATCGAGATCTCGTCGGCACCCTCGATGACGTGGTTGTTCGTCACGATATAGCCGTCTTCCGAGATCACGAAGCCCGAGCCGAGCGCCTCGGACCGCTGCGGCCCCTGCTCTTCGCCCTCGCCGCCCTGGCCGGGCAGGTTACGGAAGAAATCCTCGAACCCGGGCGGCAGGTTCGGCCGCCCCTGAAGCGGGGTCGAAACCACCGAAGAGGTGGTGATGTTGACGACCGCCGGGCTGATCTGCTCGGCGAGGTCCGCAAAGCTTTCGGGGGCACCGCGCGCCTCGGCGGTGCCGGCCGGGATCACCGGACCAAGCGCAGTGACGACACCCAGACCGGCGATCAGCGCCAGCCTGGAAACGCTGCGGCCAAGGCCGCGGAACATGCCTGTCGAGGGCGGATTGAGCTGCACTCCCGAACTCCTTTCATCTTATCGAGCCGGGGCGTGCCGCAATCGCGCGGGCGGCCCCATGGAATGTAATTGCATCATCAGTTAAGCGCGGCGTTCCGCAATGCAAAGCCCGTCGCGCCGTCTCAAATGGGTGTGAAGGGATTTGTCACCAGTGTCGGGGTCCGGGCGGTGCCTGGCAAGAGGGGAAATGCCGCGCGGCGCATGGCGGCGAGGGAAATCTGCGGCGGGCAGCGCCGCCGGCGCGCCGGGGCCGCACTATGCCCCCACCCCCAGCCCCATGGCAGGCGAGGCGCCAAAAACCAAAGGGCCGGCGCGCGGCCGGCCCTTCGTTCGATGTGTCGGTGGCCCTGGTCAGGGCTGCGCGGCGCGGTCTGCCGGCGGCTTTTCGCTGCGCAGGTAGTCGAAGAACTCGCTCGTCGGCTCCATGACGATCGAGGACGACCCCTGGCCCGCCATCGCATTCTCATAGGCCTGCATCGAGCGGATGAAAGCGAAGAACTCCGTATCGCGGCCATAGGCGTCAGCATAGATCCGGTTGCGTTCGGCATCCGCCTCGCCGCGCACGATCTCGGCGTTCTTGCGGGCTTCGGAGGTCAGTTCAACCACCGTCCGGTCTGCGGTGGCGCGGACGCGCTGCGCCGCCTCGCCACCCCGTGCGATCTCGTCGGCCGCCTCGCGTTCGCGTTCCGCCCGCATACGTTCGTAGGTCGAGGCGAGGTTCTGCTCGGGCAGGTCGGTGCGGGTCAGGCGCACGTCGATCACATCGACGCCCAGGGACACGGCCTCGGCCTTGGCCCGGTCGCGGATCTGGTTCATCAGCCCCGTCCGGTCGTCCGACAGCACGGCGCCCGAGGGGACCGAGCCCAGAACCTCGCGGATTTTCGAGCCGAGGATGTTGTCGAGCCGGCCCTGCGCCAGAGCGATGCCGCCGTCGCCCGTCGCCTCGCGGAAGCGGACGATATCCACGATCCGCCAGCGGGCGAAGGCATCGACCACCAGGCGGCGGTCGTCCAGCGGCGTGACCTCAAGGGGCGCGCTGGTCGGCAGGCCGAGGATGCGGTCGTCGTAGGTTTTGACCTCCTGGATGAAGGGGATCTTGAAATAGAGCCCCGGCTCCTCCTTGGCGGATTTGACCTGGCCGAATTGCAGGACAAGGGCCTTTTCGCGTTCGTCGACGATGAAGACCGACGACAGGATCAGGACCAGCGCGACGACGATCGCCCCGCCGATGATGGTGATCGGTTTCATCAGTTGTTCCCCCCGGTCGTCGTAGTCGCGGCGGCGCCGGTGCCCATGCGGCCCAACTCGTTCAGCGGCAGGAAGGGCACGACGCCCGTGCCGCCGGATTCGGCCCCCGACACGCCATCGAGAATGACCTTGTTCATGCCCCCCAGCACCCGCTCCATGGTTTCGAGATACATGCGTTTGCGCGTGACCTCGGGCGCCTTGACGTATTCGTCGTAGACCGAGCCGAACCGGCTCGCTTCGCCCTCGGCGGCATTGACGACCTGGGCACGGTAACCCTCGGCATCCTCGACCAGGCGCGCGGCCTCGCCCCGGGCGCCGGCGGTGACCTGGTTGGCATAGGCGTCGGCCTGTTTCT
>JAATGA010000418.1 GCA_015654855.1 Rhodobacterales bacterium | reverse complement strand
TCATGCGCGTCGGCGAACCGGCAGCGGAATGATCCACGGGGGATAACCCCCGCAGGTATAACAAGAAACCCGGTATACCCGGGACGAGGCAGATGATGGCGGGCGCTCCGAGCAGGATGCCCTCCGAAGTGACGGTACTGATGGGAGGCCTCTCGGCGGAACGAGAGGTGAGCCTGTCGTCGGGTCGTGCCTGTGCGCAGGCGCTTCGGGAGGCGGGATTCGCGGTTACGGAACTGGACGCCGGGGCGGACCTGCCCGCGCGCCTTGCGGCCAACCCGCCGCCGGTGATTTTCAACGCGCTGCACGGACCTTTGGGCGAGGATGGCTGCGTCCAGGGTATCCTCGAATGGTTGCGGATCCCTTACACCCATTCGGGCGTGCTGGCCTCGGCCCTGGCCATGGACAAGATCCGCACCAAGGACATCTATCGCGCCGCCGGCCTGCCGGTGGTCGAAAGCGTGATCGCAACGGCGGAAGAGGTCGAGGCCGGCCATGTCCTGCCGCCGCCCTATGTGGTGAAGCCCTATAATGAGGGCTCCTCGGTCGGGGTCTATATCGTCCATCCCGGATCGAATGCGCCGCGCCTGGCAAAGACCATGCCCCGCACCGTGATGGTCGAGGCCTATGTGCCGGGCCGCGAGATGACGGTTTCGGTTCTGGGCGACCGGGCGCTCTGCGTGACCGATATCGTGACCGATGGCTGGTATGACTATGACGCGAAATACAAACCCGGCGGCTCGCGCCATGTGATCCCGGCCGGGATCCCGGCCGAAATCGAGGCTGCCTGCCTTGACTATGCGCTGCGGGCGCATCGGGCGCTCGGCTGCCGGGGGCTGTCGCGCACCGATTTCCGCTGGGACGAGGCGCGCGGGCTTGCGGGCCTGATCCTGCTGGAAACGAACACCCAGCCGGGAATGACGCCGACCTCGCTCGCCCCCGAGCAGGCGGCGCATTGCGGGATCTCTTTCCCCGACCTTTGCCGGCAACTGGTGGAGGATGCCTCGTGCAATCGTTGAACCCCCGCCAGATCGCCGGCCGCCGCGCCCCCGTCGCCGGGGTGCGCCGCGATCCGGCGCCGAGCCGCTGGTCCTACCGGATGCAGCGGCTGTGGCTGACGCCGCTGTTCCGGGTGCTGTTCCGGGTGGGTCTGCCGATGCTGGTGGTGGCGCTGATCGCCGGGGTCTGGCTCGCCAGCGCCGAACGGCGCGACGCGCTGGTGGCGATGTATTCCGACATCAAGACCAAATTCCAGAACCGCCCCGAATTCACCGTCGGCCTGATCTCGGTCGAGGGGGCCTCGCCCGCGCTTGGCGATGCGATCCGCGCGCGGATGGATATGAAACTGCCGATGTCGTCCTTCGACATGGATCTCGACGCACAGCGGGCGAAGATCGAGGAACTGGACGCGGTGGCGAAGGCCGAACTGCGGGTCCGCACCGGTGGCACGCTCCAGGTTCTGATCACCGAACGCGAGCCGGCGCTGGTCTGGCGCCTGGACGCCGAGACCATCGAGATGATCGACGCCACCGGCCACCGCGTCGCCGGCCTGACCGAGCGCGCCGACCGCCCCGACCTGGCCCTGGTGGCAGGCGAGGGCGCCGACCGCGCCGCGCCCGAGGCGCTGCGGATCGTCGCCGCCGCCGGTCCGATCATGCCCCGCGTCCGCGGCCTGATCCGCATGGGCGACCGGCGGTGGGACATCGTGCTCGACCGCAATCAGCGCATCCTTCTGCCCTCGGACCGACCGGTCGAGGCGCTGGAGCGTCTTCTGGCGCTCGACAAGGCCGAAGACCTGCTGAACCGCGACCTTTTCTCCGTCGACCTGCGCGACGGCAACCGCCCGACCATCCGCCTGGCGCCCCACGCCTTTGCCGAAATGCGCCGCGCCCGCGGCATCGAAGTCCCGGAGAGTGACCTATGACCGACCTCTATCAGTCGCAGCGAGCCATGCGTCACATGCGTCGCGCCGCCATGCAGCGGGGCGTGATCGCGATCCTGGACGTGGGCACATCCAAAATCGCCTGCCTTATCCTGCGTTTCGACGGCCCCGACCGGCTGGCGGAATCCGAGGGCGTGGGGCCGATGGCGGGGCAATCCTCGTTCCGGGTGATCGGGGCCGCCACCACCCGCTCGCGGGGCGTGCGTTTCGGCGAGATCGCGGTGATGAACGAGACCGAGCGCGCGATCCGCACCGCCGTCCAGGCCGCGCAAAAGATGGCGAACGTCCGGGTCGATCATTGCATCGCCTGCTTCTCGGGGGCGGAGCCGCGCAGCTATGGCCTGGCGGGCGAGATCGAACTTCAGGACAGCGTTGTCACCGAGCAGGAGGTCGCGCGCGTGCTCGCCGCCTGTGATGTGCCCGACATCGGGCAGGGGCGCGAGGTTCTGCACGCGCAGCCGGTGAACTTCGCGCTCGACCACCGCACGGGTCTGGGCGATCCGCGGGGCCAGATCGGCAACCGGCTCGCCACCGATATGCACATGCTGTCGGTCGAGGCGAGCGTGGTGCAGAACCTGCTTTACTGCATTCAGCGCTGCGACCTGGAACTGGCGGGCATCGCGTCCTCGGCCTATGTCTCGGGCATCGCGAGCCTGGTCGAGGACGAACAGGAGTTGGGGGCGGCCTGCGTCGACATGGGCGGTGGCTCGACCGGCATCTCGATCTTCATCAAGAAGCATATGATCTATGCGGATTCGGTGCGGATGGGCGGCGACCATGTGACCTCGGACATCTCCAAGGGCTTGCAGGTGCCCCTCGCCGTGGCCGAGCGGATCAAGACCAAGCACGGCGGCCTGGTCGCCACCGGTATCGACGACCGCGAGCGGAT
>JAATGA010000180.1 GCA_015654855.1 Rhodobacterales bacterium | reverse complement strand
GACCTTGTTGGCAGCAATGCCTACAACAAGGCGCTTGGCCTGCGTCGGGCGCGGGCGACCGTCGCCTATCTGGCAACATTGGGCATCTCGACCTCGCGGCTTGAGGCGGTGGTTTCCTATGGAAAGACCCAGCCACTGATCGCCACTCCGGGTCCCGAACAGCGCAACCGCCGCACGGTGACCGAGGTTTCGGGCTTCGTGAAAAACCATCCGGGCGTGCTGAACGGCAAATACGCCGAGGTTGTTTTCCGCGAGTATGTACAGAGCGCGACGCGACCCCAGGCGGGCGCCACCAGCCAGTTGGCATCCCCGGGCGGCTGATCCCGGTCGTTGCAACCGCTGGGCGAAGGGGCTGGGCGGAACACGCGAAATCAACAAAAAGGACCGCCCCATGGGCGGTCCTTTTCTGTTTCCCAATTTGTTAAAAATCAAAGTTTCACGATTTTTTAGTCCCAATGTCGCCACCATTGGCCGGCAGTTTCTGTCCATATGAAAGCTAAGCGGCCGAGGGTCGCGTGGCCATCGGTGTCGAGTATCGTCAGGTTGGGCGGGCGGGGGCCGGGGGCGGACAGGCAAGGACAAGAGGCTATGACGAGCGTGGCAAATCTTCAGCCGGAACCGGCACCGATCCTGGCCTGCACGATCTCGCGGGATGTGCAGAACTTCGATCTTCTGATCGACGATATGGAAGTCGAGTTGGGCGAGAATTGGGGCGACCTGTCCTTCGAGGATGCCCTGGTCTTCTTTGATCAGCCCGATGCGGCCTCGCTGGAGTTTGTCGCGATCGCGGTCGATGGCAAGGACGAGGGCGATCTGACCCGGATTTCCGAGATCATCCGCGCCGCCAAAGCCAAAGAGATCAAGGTCATCCTGATCGCCGACCAGGTCAGCCCGATCGCGCTGCATCAGTTGCTGCGTCTCGGGGCCGAGGATTTCGTGCCCTATCCGCTGCCCGAAGGCGCGCTGCACGAGGCGATCGAGCGTATCCGCAAGCCGGCGCCCGTCGCCGTCGCGCCGCAGCCCGTGCCCGTCGCGGTCCCGACCGAGGGCGTGGCGCCCGGCTTCAAGGCCAAGGGCGACCGCAACGGTGTGGTGCTGCCGGTTCACAGCCTGTCGGGCGGGGCGGGGGCCTCGACCTTCGCGGCCAACCTCGCCTGGGAACTGGCGACGGTGGACAAGAACGGCCCGCGCGTCTGCCTGATCGACCTCGACTTCCAATATGGCTCGGCGGCGACCTATCTCGACCTGCCCCGCAAGGAAACCGTGTTCGAGCTTTTGTCGGATATGGAGGCGGCCGACAGCGACACGCTGTTGCAGGCCATGCTGACCTTCAACGATAGGCTCAGCGTGCTGACCGCGCCTTCGGATATGCTGCCGCTCGACATCGCCTCGCCGGCGGATATCGGCAAGCTGATCGACATGGCGCAGCAGAATTTCGATTTCGTCGTGATCGACATGCCACGCACCATCGTCGCCTGGACCGAAACGGTGCTGACGCGGGCGCATGTGTATTTCTCGCTGCTGGAGCTGGACCTGCGCTCGGCGCAGAACGTGCTGCGGCTGTTGCGCGCCCTGAAGGCCGAGGGGCTGCCGCATGAAAAGCTGCGCTATGTTCTGAACCGCGCGCCGAAATTCACCGATCTGGCCGCCAGGGGTCGGGTCAGGCGCATGGCCGAAAGCCTCGACATCTCGATCGAGCTGCAACTGCCCGATGGCGGTTTGCAGGTGACGCAGGCCAACGATCACGGCCTGCCGCTGGCCGAGACGGCGGCGAAGAACCCGCTGCGCAAGGAACTGCAAAAGCTGGCGAAGTCGATCTTCGACCTGAACAAGGCGGCCGAGGCGGGCCGGGGCTGAGTAAAATTTAGGGGGCTACCCATGTTTTCGCGTTTCAAGAAGGCCGACGAGCCCAAATCCGCGCCGATGGCGCAGGTCGGGTCGGGATCTGCCACGGCCCGTGCCGATGCCGTGGCCAAACCCGCCATCGCGCTGCCTCGCCCCGCGGCAGTCCCTGCCGCACCCCCGCCCAAGGCCGCAGCCGAGGCCGTCGCCTCGGACAAGGAAAAGAAACGCAAGGAGCGGCTTCAGGAACTGAAGGTCGAGTTGCACAAGCGGCTGCTCGACAACCTGAACCTCGCGGCGCTGGAACACGCCTCCGAGGCCAGCCTCAAGCAGGAGATCGCCTCGATCACCTCTGAGGCGCTGGAAGAGATTTCGGTCGCGCTGAACAAAGAGGATCGCGTCACCCTCAACCAGGAGCTTTATGACGAGGTCATGGGCCTCGGCCCGCTGGAACCGCTGCTGAAGGACGAGTCGGTCAACGACATCCTGGTGAACGGCCCGCATCGGATCTTCGTCGAACGCGGCGGCAAGCTGACGCTGACCGACATCACTTTCAAGGACGAACGCCACCTGCTGCGGATCATCGACAAGATCGTATCCGCCGTGGGTCGCCGGGTCGACGAATCGAACCCCTATTGCGACGCCCGTCTTGCCGACGGATCGCGGTTCAACTGCATGGTGCCGCCGGTGGCGGTCGACTGCTCGCTGGTCTCGATCCGCA
Source organism: Rhodobacterales bacterium (assembly GCA_015654855.1). Taxonomy (GTDB): domain Bacteria; phylum Pseudomonadota; class Alphaproteobacteria; order Rhodobacterales; family Rhodobacteraceae; genus JAATGA01. The sequence goes on along the minus strand of JAATGA010000180.1, from coordinate 2,661 downwards.
AGTTCAAGAAGGACAAGCTCGGCGTTCCCGACCTGGTGCGCTTCGGCGCCTTTACCGAGGAGATGGCGGCCTATCTTCAGGCGGCGGTCTCCTGCCGGCTGAACATCATCGTCTCTGGCGGGACGGGTTCGGGGAAAACCACGACGCTGAACGCGCTGTCGTCCTTCATCGACAACACCGAACGGGTGCTGACGATCGAGGATACGGCGGAACTTCAACTGCAACAGGTTCATGTCGGCCGGATGGAAAGCCGCCCGCCGAACGTCGAGGGCAAGGGCGCGGTGACACAGCGCGACTGTCTGCGCAACGCCCTGCGGATGCGGCCCGACCGGATCATCGTTGGGGAAACCCGGGGTGAAGAGGTCATCGACATGTTGCAGGCGATGAACACCGGCCACGACGGGTCGATGACGACGATCCATGCCAACTCGGCCCGCGACGGCATCAGCCGCCTGGAAAACATGGTCGCCATGGCCGGGATCGAAATGCCGCTGAAGGCGGTGCGCAGCCAGATCGCATCCGCCGTCAACCTGATCGTCCAGGCCTCGCGCTTGCAGGACGGTTCGCGCCGCATGGTGTCGATCACCGAGATCACGGGGATGGAGGGCGAGGTCATCTAGATGCAGGAGGTGTTCCGCTACGAACGTCTGGGGATCGAGCCGAACGGCAAGATCATCGGCCGGTTCAACGCCACCGGCGTGCGCAGCCATTATTCGGACAGGTTCCGCCAGTGGGGCTTCGATCTGCCGGCCTCGATCTACGAACCCATCATCTGAGGCCCCCAGCTTAAGGACAGGCCATGCAGTTCAGTGCCGCCCCCCTTGTCTATATCGTCATTTTCATCGCCGTGGTGGTGCTGGTCGAAGGCGTCTATCTGACGGTTTTCGGCAAATCCATCAGCCTGAACAGCCGCATGTCGCGGCGTCTGGCGCTGCTGGAGAAAAACCACAACCGCGAACAGGTGCTGGAACAACTCCGCAAGGAGATGAGCCAGCACATGAACGCCAAAGGGATCCCGCTGTATTCGATCCTGGCCGACAAGGCGCAGAAGGCGAACATTGCCTTTTCGCCGAACCAGCTGATCATGATCATGATTGCGCTGACCGGTTTCGCCTGGATGGGGCTGAAGATCGGCACGGCGGCAGCGCCCATGGTCCAGGCGGCCATGGCCGTCGGCATGGGCGTCGGCGGCGTCTACTTCTGGGTCAACAAGAAGGCCAAGAAGCGCATGGCCCTGCTGGAGGAACAGCTTCCCGACGCGGTGGAGCTGATGGTGCGGTCCCTGCGCGTCGGCCACCCGTTTTCCAGCGCGATCTCCATCGTCGCGAAAGAGGTGCCCGATCCGCTGGGGACCGAGTTCGGCATCATCGGCGACGAGGCCGCCTATGGCCGCGACGTGACCGAAAGCCTGAAATCCTTTGCCGAGCGGATGGACAACCAGGACCTTCGCTTCCTCGCGGTCGCCGTGGCGATCCAGCAGACCTCGGGCGGGAACCTGGCCGAGATCCTCGACGGCCTGGCCAAGGTGATCCGGGCGCGGTTCAAGCTGTTTCGCCGCGTGAAGGCCATCACGGCCGAGGCGAAATGGTCCGGCATGTTCCTGTCGGCCTTCCCGCTGGCGGCGATGATGGGGATCAGCGTGCTGAAACCCGACTATTACGACGGGGTTAAGGAAAGTGCGGCCTTCATTCCGGCCGCGCTGATCGTCTGCGTCCTGCTGGCGTGCAACGTGCTGTACATGCGTATCATGGTCAATATCAAGGTCTAGAACATGCTGGAAAATCTGTCTGCCATGATCACGGGGCTGCTGGGTCCGGCGGGTCCGCTGATGCTGCTTCTGGGCCTGGGCGTGCTGCTTGTCGCGGTCGCGCTGCCGGTGATGCTGCGCAAGGAGGAGGACCCGTTCGACCGCGTCAGGGTGCAGCGCGAAACCGGCAAGGCCAAGGAAAAGGGCCCTGCCGTGCTGCGCCGGGGCGACAAGGCCGACAAGCTGGAGAAATACGCGAGCTTCCTGGAGCCTCAGGATGCCGAGCAGATGACGGCGGCGAAGCTGAAGATGCTGCGCGCCGGCTATCGGTCCAGGAATGCGGTGCGGGTGTTCCATTTCGCGCAACTGGTGCTGGGCATCGGTTTTCTGGTCGTCGGCGTGATCTATGCGACGTATAAATCCTCGCAAGGCGAGGTGTCCTCGACCTTCATGGTGATGTCGACGCTGGTGCCGGGCGCGCTCGGCTACTACCTGCCGATCTATTGGGTCGGCAGCCGGTTGCAGAAACGCCAGACCGAAATCGTCCAAGGCTTTCCCGACGCGCTGGACATGATGCTGGTCTGCGTCGAGGCGGGCCAGTCGCTCGACCAGTCGATCCTTCGGGTCGCGAAGGAAAGCAAGGCCGGTTATCCGGCGCTGGCCGAGGAGTTTGAGACGGTTTCGCAAGAGGTCAAGGCCGGGCGCGAGCGGGTGGCGGTGCTCAAGGACATGTCCGAACGGGTCGGCGTGCCCGACATCGCCTCTTTCGTGACGACCCTGGTGCAATCGGCGACCTTCGGCACCTCGATCGCCGAGGCGCTGCGGGTTTACGCCGCGGAAATGCGCGACAAGCGCGTGATGCGCGCCGAAGAGGCGGCAAACAAGTTGCCGACGAAGCTGACCCTCGGCACAAT
>JAATGA010000486.1 GCA_015654855.1 Rhodobacterales bacterium | reverse complement strand
CTGTTCGAGACCGGCTATGGCCCCTCGGGCCTGCCGCATATCGGCACTTTCGGCGAGGTGGCGCGGACGACGATGATCCGCCGCGCGTTCGAGGTGATCTCGGACATCCCGACCCGGCTGTTCTGCTTTTCCGATGACCTCGACGGTATGCGCAAGGTGCCGGAAAACGTTCCTAACCAGGAGTTGCTGAAGGCGAATATCCAGAAGCCCCTGACCTCGGTTCCCGACCCGTTCGGCGAATACCCCAGCTTCGGCGACCACAACAACGCCATGCTGCGGCGGTTCCTCGACACGTTCGGCTTCGAATATGAATTCTATTCGGCGACCGAATTCTATCGCTCGGGCCGATTCGACGCCACGCTCCGTCTCGTCGCCGAACGGTATGAGCGGATCATGGAAATCATGCTCGCCAGTTTGCGCGAGGAACGCCAGCAGACCTATTCCTGCTTCCTGCCGATCCACCCGGAAACCGGCCGCGTCCTCTATGTGCCGATGAAACACGTCGACAAGGTGAACCACACCATCACCTTCGACGACGACACGTGCCGCGAATGGACCCTGCCCGTCACCGGCGGCAACGTCAAACTCCAGTGGAAGCCCGATTTCGGCGCCCGCTGGGCCGCGCTCGACGTTGATTTCGAGATGTATGGCAAGGACCATTCCACCAATACCCCGATCTACGACGGCATCTGCGAGGCGCTTGGCGGCAAAAAGCCCGAGCATTTCACCTATGAACTGTTCCTCGACGAGGACGGCCAGAAGATCTCGAAATCCAAGGGCAACGGTCTGACCATCGACGAATGGCTGGCCTATGCCTCGGCCGAGAGCCTGTCCTATTTCATGTATCAGAAGCCCAAGACGGCCAAGCGGCTGTGGTGGGATGTGATCCCCAAGGCGGTCGACGAATACCATCAGCAGCTGAAAGCCTATCCGAAGCAGGACATCGACCAGCAGGTGGCAAACTCGGTCTGGCACATTCATGGCGGCCTGCCACCGGTGTCGGATATGGTCGTGCCTTTCGCGATGCTGCTGAACCTCGCGAGCGTGGCCGGGGCGAAGGATGCGGCCGGGCTCTGGGGTTTCATCCGGCGCTATGCGCCCGATGCCAGCCCCGAGACCAATCCGCAGATGAACCAGGCCGCGAGCTTCGCGGTGCGCTACTTCAACGATTTCGTCGCGCCGAAACGCCGCTTCCGCCTGGCGGATGAAAAGGAAAACGCGGCAATCGCCGATCTGCGGGCGCGTCTGGCGGGCTGGAGCGGCGGGCTCGACGCCGAGGCGTTGCAGACCATGGTCTTCGCCGTCGGCACAGAACACGGATTCGAACCGCTGCGCGACTGGTTCAAGGCGCTGTATGAGTTGCTGCTCGGCGCGTCCGAAGGGCCGCGCTTCGGCGGGTTCATCGCACTTTACGGCATCGCCGAGACCATCGCACTGATCGACCGGGGACTGGCGGGCGAACTCGCGGTTTAATCAGCCCTGGCCGCGACCGTCATCGCGGCCAGTTCACTCCAGACCGGATGGCCGGCCCTTGCGGGCCCGCCCCTGCCCCGGATCAGAAGTCGCCAAAAGAAAAGGCCAGGGAAATCCCCGGCCTTTATCCTTTCGTCTGGTCGATCCCGGATCAGTGCAGCTTCGCCGCAACCTGGTCGATGGCTGCGTCGATCGAGGCGGCGGCGCTTTCCGCCGTCGCCTGTTTCGCCAGCACGTCCGAAGCCGCCGCAACAGCGACCGAGATCGCCTGCTCGCGCACCTGACGGATCGCACCGGCCTCGGCCGAGGCGATCTGCTCTTCGGCCGCCTTGATCCGGCGTTCGATCGAGACCTTCAGATCCTCCTTGGCCTTGGCGGCGGCGGCAAGCGCCTCCTCCTTAGCCTGCGCGACGATGCGCTCGGACTGTTCGATCACTTCTTTCTGCTTCTTCTCGTAGGAGGCCAGCAGGGTGCGCGCCTCTTCGCGGAGCGCCTTGGCCTCTTCGAGTTCGGCTTTGATCGTGGCCGCACGCTCATCCAGCATCCCGGCCAGACGGGCCGGAACCTTGAAGTAAAGCAGCACGCCGATAAAGACGATGAACGAGATCAGGACGACGAAATCGGTGTTCCTGAGCGAGAAGAACGGGCCCGGCGCCGCCGCTGCCGGAGTGGCCGCCGCAAGGACGAGCAGAGCCGCAAGACGTTTCATGCCCTTACCCTTTCAGCTTTGCGGCAACCGCCGCATTGACCGAACGCGCATCGGCCTTGCCGCCGAAAGCCGCGACCAGTTCCTTGGCCGTATCCTTGGCAACCTCGGTCACGGCCTCGGCCGCGCCCGCCTGGATTTCGTCCAGCCGTTTGGCGGATTCCGCAGCCCTGGCCGAAATTTCGACATCGGCCTTCGCGATCGCCGCATCCAGGTCGCCCTGGATTTCCGCTTTCGCCCGGGTTACGATCTTCGCAGCCTCGGTCCGGGCGCTGGCCAGGGCCTCGTTATAGGCTTTTTCGGCGTCCAGCGCCTTTTGCTTCAGTTCCTCGGCCGCGGCCAGATCGGAGGTGATCGCCGATTTCCGCGCCGCGAGGACGCCGCCGACCCGCGGCAAAGCCACGCGCGACAGCACGAAATAGATCACGACCAGCGTGACGAGCAGCCAGAAGATCTGGTTCGGAAAGGTCGAGACATCCAACTGGGGCAGGCCCCCGCTGCTTGCATGTTCGACTGCGGCATGACCCGCGTCGGTGGCTTCCGTGGCCATATCGTCCCCCTGGGAATGCCGATGTGAAACCGGGCCGGAGCGGGTTTACCCCTTCCGGCCCGGGCGTCGATCCGGGTTAAGGATCAGACGGCGAACAGCAGCAGAAGGGCGATCAGGAACGAGAAGATGCCCAGAGCTTCGGCGAACGCGATGCCGACGAACAGGTTCGCGGTTTGCGAAGCGGCCGCCGACGGGTTGCGCAGCGCGCCTTCCAGGAATTTGCCGGCGATGTTGCCGACGCCCAGGCCGGCGCCAGCCAGACCGAAAGCCGCCAGACCAGCACCGATGTATTTGCCCAACAGAGCGATTTCGCCTTCCATGGTAGTCTCCTATAACTGGAATGGCCGGAGTGTGACTGACCTTAGTGGTGGGCGTCGCCCACAGCGTCCTTCAGATAGACACAGGTCAGGATGGTGAAGACATAGGCCTGAACCACTGCGACCAGCAGTTCCAGACCGTAGATGGCGGTGACCGCGCCGACCGCGACCGGCGAGATGACGGCCATCGAGGCGAAGCCCGCGAAGACCTTCATCACCGCGTGGCCGGCCATCAGGTTGCCGGCAAGCCGGATCGAATGGCTGACGGGGCGGACGAAGTAGGAAATGATCTCGATCACGGCGAGGATCGGGCGCAGCGCCAGCGGCGCCGAGGTGATCCAGAACATGCCGAGAAAGGCCGGACCCTTGCGCACGATGCCGATCAGCGTGACGCCCAGGAAGACCAGCAGCGCCAGCGTGACGGTGATGCCAAGCTGCGCGGTATTTGTAAAGCTCATCGGGATCAGGCCCAGCAGGTTCGCGAACAGGATGAACAGGAACAGCGTCATCACATAGGGGAAGTATTTCACCCCTTCGTGGCCGGTGACCTCTTCGATCATGTTATGGACGAAGCCATAGATCATCTCGGCGACCGACTGGCTGCGACCCGGGATCGTCGCGCGGCGACGGGTGCCGTAAACCATCAGCAGGATCACGGCGACAGCGGCCAGCGCCAGCCACAGCGTCACGTTGGTGATGTCATACCAAGTGATGCCGGTGGTGCATTCGTCGACCGCCGTGGCGTGATCGTCAGAGCAGAACAGCTTTCTGACAACGAACTGATCCGTCGGATGGATTGCAAAACCGCCTTCAGCCACGTCCGTCTCCTTGGTCCGGCGGCGCCGCCGCCTTGTCGTTTCCGGCGGGCGTCCCCGCCTTTGTTCTTTCCATATCGCGCGCTGTGCGGATCATCACATTGACCCCCGCGACGAAGCCCAGCAGGCCAAAGATCACCAAGAAGACCGGCAAGGAACCGAACAGCCGGTCCAGCCCGTAACCGATCGCCAGCCCGAGGATCATCCCCGATACCAGCTCGATCACCATCCTCCAAGCCACCTCGCCCTGCGAGAAACCCGAGCCTTGCGCGGCCTGCTGCCGACCTTCGCCCTTTTCCGTCAGCTTCGACAGACGCTGTTCCAGCGCGCGAAGCCGGTCGGGATCGGGTTCTTCGGTCATGGCAAGCCCCCCGCGACAGCCTTGGACTACCTAACGGCCGCGTGATCGCGAGTCAAGGCGGATGCGGCGGCGCGAAAACCATATAAGCAATTGAAATATATATAGATGAAAACCTGCTCACAGGCAGTGGCGCGCTATGGGCGACATCCAGACGGCCCGCGGTATATTCAACCTTGCGGTTGACGATCCTCCGGGGGGCGCGGATAGTCGCCGGATGGCCGCCCCTCTCGATCTCGTCTTTGCCGCGCTTGCCGACCCGACGCGGCGGGCGATCCTGACCATGCTGCTGGAAGACGACATGGCCGTCACCGACGTGTCCGAGCCGTTTCGGATGTCGCTGGCGGCGATTTCCAAACATCTTCAGGTTCTGGCGGCGGCGGGCCTGATCGCGCAAGAGCGCCGCGGGCGGGTGACCTGGTGCAAGCTGGAACCGGATGCGCTGCGCACGGCCTCGGTCTGGATGCAGGGCTTCGGACAGTTCGATCCCGTGGACCTGGATGCTTTCGAGAAATTCCTTGCCGTCGAACTCGATGCCGGCGCGAACGGGACCGAGGGGCCGGACATCCGTCCCGAAGACCTGGAGAAAGACCAGGGCGAAGCCGACCCTGCCTGACCGCCGGCTGTCGTCTTTCCGCCTGCCGTCCCTGCGCCGCATTGTGACGGGCGCATCGCGGAAATTGCGTCACATTTCCCCGAACCCGCCACGATCGCGCCAAGATTGGACGGAATGGTTAAGATACAAGCAGAGGATGAATCGCCATGACCCTGAAGGCTTTGAAAGACCGCCTTGCCACGCTGACCGCGCGCAAGACCAAGACTGGCGGCGTCGATACCCTCGCGGATACCTTCGACCTGCGGCTGCAACGCATCGGCACGCGCGAGGCGCGGCTGGTCGCCCGCCCGGTCCTGTTCAAAAATCGACCTGCACCCCTGGGAGCCTGAGCTCCTTCATCAGGTCGCGGACTTCCTGTCGGGCGGCGACGTTCGAGATGTTCAGCTGATCGACGCCGGTATCCTTGAGGTCCAGCAGCGTCAGCCCGCGCGGAAACAGTTCGCGAAAGATCACGCGCTCGGAAAAACCGGGCGCCACACGGAACCCGATGCGGCGCGACAATTCCTCAAGCGCCGCGCCGACCTTCTTCTTGTTGTGCATCTGTTGCGCGCCCAGACGGTTGCGCAGCACGATCCAGTCAATGGGCTTCAGCCCCGCCTGCGCGCGCAACTGCCGGGCGTTCCAGACCATTTCGGAATAGATCGACGGACCTTTGACCTTGCCCGTTTCGGGATCGACCCGCGCCAGCAGGTCGAAATCGACGAAGCTGTCGTTCAGCGGCGTGATCAGCGTATCGGCCAGCGAATGCGCCACCTGGCTCAGCCGGGTATGGCTGCCGGGGCAGTCGATGATGATGAAGTCCGACACCGGCTCCAGTGCGGCAACGGCGGTCGACAGGCGGTGGTCGAAGGCATTCTCGCCGGGCTGCAACTCCTCAGCACCCACCTCGGGCAGGTCGCGGTAATCCGGGGTCGGCAGTTCGATCCCCGAGCGCACGATCCAGGCCCGGCGGTTCTCGATATAACGGCCAAAGCTCTTTTGCCGCAGATCGAGGTCCAGCGCCCCTACGCGAAAGCCCATGCGCGCCAGCGCCGTCGCCACATGCATACAGGTGGTCGATTTGCCCGACCCGCCCTTTTCGTTGCCGACGACGATGATATGCGCCATGAAAGCCTCCTTTTCGCCGTGCGGTTGTGGCAGGCGGTTTCTTGCCGTCCGAGCTATCGAAGCGGCGCGGTGCGGGCAAGGGGGCGCGCGATGCTTTGCGCCCTGGCCACGCCCGGCGGATCCGGGTCGGGAGACGCACGGCCCGGACCAGCCGGAGTGGAATCCCGCAGCGCCCGCCCCCTGTCAAAGCAAAAGGCGCGCCCGTAGCCGGGGCGCGCCTTCCGTTTTCCTGCCGTCGCCCGATCAGAAACCGAGGCCGGCGTATTTGTTCTTGAATTTCGACACGCGACCGCCGGTGTCCATCAGCCTGGCCGACTGCCCGGTCCAGGCCGGGTGCGCCAGCGGGTCGATGTCCAGCGAAAGGGTGTCGCCTTCCTTGCCCCAGGTCGATTGGGTGCGGTAGGTCGAGCCATCGGTCATCTTCACTTCGATGAAGTGATAGTCGGGGTGGATGCCCTCTTTCATCACGCCGCTCCTTATTCCGCGTCTTTGGGTTTGTAGTTGGTGACTTCCGCGATCCGGGCCGATTTGCCGCGGCGCGAGCGGAGGTAATACAGTTTCGCGCGGCGCACGCGGCCACGGCGAACGACCTCGATCGAGTCGATGTTGGTCGAATAGAGGGGGAACACCCGCTCGACGCCCTCGCCGAACGAGATCTTGCGCACGGTGAACGAGGCGGCGATGGTCGCGCCGCCCTTGCGGCCGATCACGACGCCTTCATAGTTCTGCACGCGGCTCCGGGTGCCTTCGGTCACTTTGTAACCGACGCGGACGGTATCGCCGGCCTCGAAATCCGGGATGGTCTTGCCGAGCGCAGCGATCTGCTCGGCTTCGATTTGTGCGATCAGGTTCATCGCTTGTCTCCGTTTGCTCGCGGTTGTCCCACGAAGATGATGCCGCCTCAGAGCTTCCGGTCTTCGATCGGGTCCGCATATCCGCGCCCGCCGGAGGTGAAGAGAGCCTTGCCTTGTCGCCGCGCCCTATGGCCGTCAGACACGCCCGCGAAAGAAAGGACGCAGCCGAAAGGGAATCGGGTCCGAAAGGCTTTCACCCCGGACCGGGCGGCTATAGGGGCGAAGGGCGTTCCGGTCAAGCCTGCTTGCACGCGGTGGTGCCATCCCACGGAGGGAGAGGCCGCTTCCGCGCGACGCCGGGCGGAAGGTTTTCACGCCGGCGCTGTCTTGCGGGAACATTGTCTTGCGTTGCTTGTCGCCCGACCAGGTTTTGGCATGACCTCGGCTCAAAGCGCATACCCCCCTTTCGGGAAAGAAGGCTTCAGCCCTTCGTTCGCAGCCACCTGTCCCACAGATCCGGCCGCCTCTCGCGTGTCAGCCGCTCCGCCTCGGCCCGGCGCCATTTCGCCACCTCGCCATGGTTCCCCCCGGTCAGCACCGCCGGGATCTCGCGGCCTTCCCATACCTGGGGCCGGGTGTATTGCGGATGCTCCAGCAGCCCGTCGGAAAAGCTTTCCTCCTCGGTCGATGCCTGGTTGCCCAGAACCCCGGGGATCAGCCGCACCGTCGCGTCGATCATCGCCTGAGCCGCGATCTCGCCCCCGGTCAGGACGAAATCGCCAAGCGAGACCTCTTCGATCCGCCAATGGTCCAGCACCCGCTGATCCACCCCCTCGAACCGACCGCAGAGCAGGGTCATCCCCTCGGCTGCCGCCCAACGGCGCGCGGTCGCCTGGTCGAAGGGTCGCCCGCGCGGCGACAGGTAAACGACGGGCCAGCGCGCCCGGTCCACCGGCGTCGCGACCGAGGCCGCAGACAGCGCCCGGTCGACCACATCGGCGCGCAGCACCATGCCCGCCCCGCCGCCCGCCGGCGTGTCGTCGACATTTCGGTGCTTGCCTTCGCCGAAGGGGCGCAGGTCCACCGGTTCCAGCGCCCAAAGACCGGCGTCCAGCGCCTTGCCCGTCAGGCTCAACCCCAGGGTGCCGGGAAAGGCATCCGGGAACAGGGTGACGATCCGCGCCGTCCATGCGCCGCGCACGCTTTGCGGCTCCATCAGATCGCGCGGCTTCAACGAGGCGGCGATGCGGTATCGCCCGTGGGATTTCGGCGGCTTTTCATCCATGAGCGCGCTTTTAGGCCAAAGCGGGCGGGGCGGGAAGGGTCCTCGCCGCGATCCGCGTCCCAGGGCCGCCGCCGGTCAAACGGTCGGAACCGCCCCCGCCGCGTCCTCTGCCGCCGGGCGCAGGTCGGGCGGCATCGCCGCCTCGATCCGTGCGATCAGCAGTCGGATCGTGGCGTTCACCGCCTCGGGATTGGCTTCTTCCAGACTGAGGTTCAGTTCGCCCAGATCCGGCATCTGCCGCCACAGATCCGGCTGCGCTGCGACCAGCGCCAGCGCCCGCGTAGCGAACAGATGCAGCAGCCCGGCGTCCGGCCAGGTGGTGGCCCAGGCAGCCCGCAGCGCGCCGGAATGCCGCCCCGTTCCCGCGACCGTCGGATCGGTGGCCCACAGGATCAGCCCACGCTTCACCGCTCCGTGCGGCGGCTCGATCTGGTCGAGCCGGTCGATCAGCCGGGGCAGAACGTCGACAGGAAAGTCGCCCGCGCCCTCCATCGCCGCGGCGACCGCCACCGTGACCTCCGCATCCGGCGTGTCCTCGGGCAGCGCGAGAAGCGGGTTCAGAAGGGCGTCGACCCGCTCGGCCACGACGGGCGGCAGATGCGATGCGCCGCCCGAAGCGCCTTCGATCCGGCCTGTCGCCTCTTCGAGGAGGGCCTCGAACTTCGCAGCCTGGCCCGGGCTCCACAACAGCCGGGTCAGCGGAACGGCGAGGAAGGACAGGGCCAGCGGCAGGATGGGCGACAGCATCGGCACCACGCCCGCCACGCCGCCGAT
>JAATGA010000446.1 GCA_015654855.1 Rhodobacterales bacterium | reverse complement strand
GACGGCCGCCTCGACCGCGCGGGCGACGCCGACCGTATTCGCGCCGTCGACCCGTACCACGTCGATCGCGAGCGCCCCGCGCCCGTTGTTGAAGGCGAGGCTTTCCGGGTCGGATGTGCCCGGGCGGATGTCCGCGACATCGACCAGCCGGATCTGTTCGCCCGAACGCGCGGCGATGATCAGGTTGCGCAAGTCCGCCACGACCTGAGCCTCGGCGTTGATCTGGACGGAAATGGTCTGCGACCCGGCGGTCAGCGACCCGACTGAGACGAGTTGGTTGTCCCGGCGCAGGGCCTCGGCGACATCCGCGACGCCAAGACCGAAGGCGCGCAGCCGGTCGGGATCGAGCAGGATGCCGACCTCTTCATCGACCGACCCCACCAGCGTGGCGCTTCCGACGCCGCCGATGGCGGTGAGCCGCGGCACGATCACGTCCTCCGCCAGCCGTGTCAGCGCGCCCTGATTCATGACGTCGCTGCTGACGGCGAGGGAAATCACCGGCGTATCGGTGGGGTTGTAGCGCACCACCTGCGGCGCGTCGGCGGCCGAAGGCAGATCCGGCGCCACTTCGGCGATGCGGTCGCGCACGTCCTGCACCGCCACCGCGCTGTCGGTTTCCAGCGTGAAGCGCACGACCACCGTGGAGTGCCCCTGACTCGAGGTCGAGGTGATCCGGTCGATCCCAGAAATCGTGCTGAGTTCATCCTCGATCAGCCGGGTGACGTCGCTTTCCACGGTTTCGGGCGAGGCGCCGGAATAGGGCGTCAGAACCGCGACCACGGGAAAGTCGATCTCCGGATACTGGTCGATGGGCAAGGCCCGCCAGCCAAGCAGGCCGAAGGCCATGACCGCAATCATGACCATGGTCGTGAAGACCGGCTGGGAAATGCTGATCCGGGTCAGGAACATGGCTCAGCGCTCCGCGATCCGCACCGGCTCGCCCGGGGCGAGGTTGCGCAGGGGCATCGCCAGCACCCTGTCCCCGGCGGACAAGCCCGAGATGACCTCGACCAGATCGCCATCGGGCCATGCCGCGCCGATCCCGACCGGGATTTCGGCGATACGCCCTTCGCGAATGATCTGGACGAAAGCCCCGTCATCCCGCAGCGTGATCGCCTGGCTGGGCAGGGCAAGTGCTGCGGGGCCTTCCCTCAGGATGATTCTGCCGGCCAGAAACAGCCCCGCGGGCAGGTTCGGCACCACATTGTCTATGCCCAGATAGACCATTGCCGACCGCGTGCCGTCGATGGCCTGCGGGCTGATGCGCTCGATTCTGGCGGAAAAACGCAGTGAAGGGTCCTGCGGTAGCCAGAATTCGGCGGTTTCACCCGGGCTCAATGTCGGTAGTCGGTCGAGCGGTACAATCGCTTCGATGGTCACGCGCGAGAGGTCGATGATATCGAACAGGATGGTACCTGCCTGAACCAGTTGTCCCGGCTCGACGGTCCGGCCGACCACGATCCCTGAAATCGGCGCATAGATCCGGGCGCGTTCCAGATTCGCGCGCGCAAGCCTGATCTGCGCATCGGCGGCTGCGATATTGGCCCGGAACACCGCCACGCCGCTTTGCGCTTCCTCCAGCGTACTTCTGGATATAACGCCGCGCTCCGCCAGTTCAGTTGACCGGCGAAGAGAAGATTCCGCCGCTTCGATCTGCGCCAGAAGGCTGGCCCGTGTGGCCTCCTGCGTCTGCAGGGCCAGCCGGTAATCCTCCTCGGCGATGGTAAGCAGTGGATCTCCCGCCCGCACGCCTTGTCCGGGCAGCAGATGGATGTCATCCGCGATGCCCGACACCTCCGCCGAAACGGAAACCCGGCGGGCCGGCTCGACGACGCCGGAGATCGGCAGGCTTTCGATCAGGTCGCGGGGGCGAACCTCTATGACCTCGGCGGGATCGAGGATCCTGGAATCGGCTGACTGCACGGTCGCTTCGGCCATCCGGGTGGTCTCCGACCGGGCCGACTCTCCGACCGAGGCGTAAACCCCATAGGCTGCAAGCCCCGGAAGTCCGAGCAGGGCCAGAACGCGAAGGACGTTCATGACGCGGCACTTCTTGTGCTGACCGAAAGGGGCGCTGTTGCGCAGCTCGCTGGTCGCATTTTTGAGGTTTCCCGTCACATGACGCCAAGCGCGCAGAGCAGGCTGCGCTCATGGGCGAGATAGCGGTCGGCTGCCTTGGTCAGCTCCGCGACATTGTCCTCCTTCGCCTCCAGGCGCTTGCCGTCCTTGTTCAGGCGCTCGCCGATGCCGTCGAGGAAATCCCAGAGGAACAGGGCCAACTGCTCGGCGGTGGTCTTGCCCTCGGCCTCCGCGTTCATGAACATCTGGTTCACATGCGGCACAAGAATACCTCCGCCTGTCACAGGGGAAGCCATGAAGTTGATATCCGTGCTGACCAGCGCCCGCTCCCGGACATACTGGTTCAGTGCCCTGCATCGATCACCGACAGTTGCGGTCACCCCCTGTGCCGGGCTTGCGACATTGGCGCCGACAAGCACCAGCAATCCCTCAATCACCTCGGGTGGCTTGAAGCCGTTGAGACCGGGCCGCCTGAGGATGTCGTCAAGTGATTTCGGTATGTAGTCGCCCTCGGCCAGCGCATCTGCGAGCGGAGCATAAAGCTTCTGCGGCAGGTCCACTTCTCCCATGGCAAAGGGAATTTTCTCCGGAACCTCATCCCGGCATTTCAGAAGCACGAACTTCTGTCTGTACCAGGCGTCCCGGCTCTCCCGACCTTGGATCCGGCTTGGCCCCTTGATGAAAACGTCGCACCGGAATCGCGCGTTGCGGAGATAATCGCGAATAGTCTCTTTCAGGATGGGGTTGCCGATGTTGCCGATCAGCTTGCGCCCGTCATCCGTCAGGTTCAGACCGTCGAATCTGTCAAGGAACCGCGACGATCCGACAAAGCTGAGCTTCGCTTCCTCCAGGCTTTTCATCATCCCGGAGAAGTTCACGAGGTGCCAGTCGGCGTTCATGTACTCGTGGGCAACGTAGTTGCGCCCGCTGGTTTCAAGCCGTTTGGCCTGGTGCGCCGCATAGGGGTTCTCGTTGGAGAGGATGCGACCGGCACCGATGATTTCTTTGGTGAAGCTGATGGCCCCTTCGATCGCGCCCCGCGGGTCCTGGGCCTGGCCAAGGCCGTATTCGCTGTGCAGCATCAGGAGATCGCGGATGGGAATGACCGGCGCCCAGCCCGGCAGACAATTATAACTGATGTAGGCTACACCGCCCGGCCGCAATTTGCGGCGGACGATGTCGACGATGACGTTTCGGTTCGATTCCGAAATCCAGCTCCAGATTCCGTGCAGGGCGATGATATCGAAATCCGGCAAGTCACCGCGCGCCGCAAGTTCCTCGAAGGAGCTGTCGAACAGGAGGATGTCGGTGCCGCAGGCGGCGCCCATCCGCCTCGCGGCTACCGCCTGACCCGGGTTGAAATCTGTGCCCCAGTATTCTCCCTGCGATGCGGCTGCGTGAATGTTGATGGACACGCCTTGCCCGAAGCCCAGTTCCAGATAGGTCGGATTCTCGGGGATCTCCGGGTGTATCTCGGCGCTCATACAGGCGAGGCGCAGCATGAGGGGGCTCATTTCCCGATAGTAGCCATGGGAATAGGTGAGATCGGTGAAATAGCCATGCGACCAGGTCATTCATTTCCCTCCCGTTGTCTGGAGAGAGGGATTTGAGAGGACACGAAATAGCGGGCAGCTGGCAAAACTCTCTCTGGATCGCTCGAAGGGGACGAAGAACCTCGCCTGAAGGCGGCAAACCACCCGATCCTCTACTGCGGTGAAACTGCTATCAGCCAATTTCGCCAGCGTGGGGCATTCGAATACCGATCCTGAAGGCGTCGGGGTATCAGCTTCCCGCATCGAAATTGACAACTGCATGCCGAAGATGACCTTCACCGAAATGCTGCGATAGAAGTTCGCGTAATCGACGTCTGCGTCGTTGAGACAGCCATGCGCATGCAAGCTGGTTCGCAATCGATTACTGATTGGCATGTGATAACTGATGGTCAGGATGGTATCGTTTGCCATCTTCAAGACGTTTCCTCTCGTAGTGCGGGGGACGTGACGCCGGATATTCTGCTCGACGCGTTCTCGTTTCATCTTCAACGCCAGAATGCGCGTGGGACGATGAAGCGCCATGCCGGAACCTGGAAAAAAGCTGCCCGATCCTCCAGCCCGCTCGGGCTACACAGGACAGTGAACTGGCGGATTTCGCTTAACCAAGTTCACCGCCGTGAAGCCGGCCGAATTGTTTGGCCAGGATCAGTCCGATCAGCAACATGCCCAGGCCGAAGGCCATCGCATGGGCCCAGTTCCGAATTTCGAAGTCTCCAATCACGAGCATGAGAACGTAGGCGATGTAGAGGTTGGCGAACCCCCAAAGAACGTTCAGCGTCGATGACGAAAGCCCTACTCCCGCGGGCTTGGCGAAAGGCGTCTGAAACGCCGCGCCGGATACGCCTTTGACGATGTGGGGAATCCCGTTCACGAAGAAGATGCCGCCGAAGGCG